>DASQZS010000292.1:0-3735 GCA_035638535.1 Candidatus Acidiferrum sp. | reverse complement strand
TATTGTTGGCTCGATCTATCCCAACGAACTATGGATGAAATGCCTGCGAACCATACCGAATTTGAGCCCGCGTACAGATCGAATGCTCCTCCTCCGACCGGAAGAGGGAATAAGTCTTGATAGAGGGTGATGTTGTTTGATTTTGGATCTAGTATCAGTTCGTCGTTGACGTTGTTTAGTGTTTCAGTAAACCAAACTCTGGTTTGCGTTGATGTCGGTTCACTTGAGATGTATCCGATGCCAAGTGATCCAGAGCCGTATAATGATAGAGCATATTCGAGGAAAGTACCGGTTGATGGGGAGAAGGAGAAAATTTTGTCCGCGCCAAATTCAGTTCCCCACAGCAACATTGAGCCTCCAGTAGTTGTGATTGTCAGAGAGTACGGGTTAGCTTGTATGGTTGGTATCGTCCATTCCTGGAACGAATTATTGTCTGGATTAAAATGAACGATTTTATCGCCGTAATATTCGAGGAACCAGCAGCAGTGTCCGCTGGTGTCTAACGTCAGAGCCCACGGACCGCTTTTCGGGGTGGGTACCGTCCATTCTGTGAGCGACGTGCCGTTTGATTGACTACCTGAGGGCAATCCAGCCGCATGCCCAACCGGGATCGCCAATGAGACGAGTGCTATGGACAGCATGAGTAGTATTTTGGCATGATTCATCGTTTCAGGCGCTCCGTGATGGACTCATTTTCTTGGGCAATACATTTTCCCTAATGAAGCAATTTGGATCTCTGTTCCAATCAAGGAATCGTCTCTGGTCTAATATTTATTTCATATTTTCTGATAAGTGCAATTCCAATCAGTGTAACTGAAAATGTTGCGAGCGAAATCATGATCGGCGTTAGTTTGATCTCCCACGGTGTGAAGTTCAGAGCCAACCCAATTAATTCTACCAAGACGATGCTTAATCCAATATTCAAAGCAAATCTGATCACCGTATCTAGTTGGTTAGCCTGAGGAAACAGAGCTTCCAATAGCGCATAGCCCGGAATATAGAGCACGAAAAGCAGACCCAACCCCCAGCGCAGCACGACGTAAGGCATCTGATTCGGTACTTCGTACACGACGAAGATGGTTACCAGAGAGAGCATCAAAGTCACGTATAGAGACAAATTTTGTTCCCACCGCATGAGGAATTGACTGATCGATTTCGGTGGTGGTCGGGCGTCTTGTAGAGTTGCTTTGCCTTGATGAACCAACTGCCAGACTATATCCGTCAATTCAGCCATGCTTAACCATGGATTGTTCACTCGGAGAGAATCGTATAGGTCTTGCACGTCCGTAATGCCATTTTTCTTGACATAAGCTAGAGCCTTCTCTTCCAATGTCAAATCGGCGTGCTCGTCAGTCATATCAATCCTCGTGTGCCATCAATTCTTAGTATCAGAGCCGTCTTGAAATTATTCTGTTGGCTTAAGCCTTAAGGTTACGTATTGATTCATCTCCTATAGACCTTGTACACACTATTGGTCTGAAGAGTCTCAACGAAGGCAACTAAAGTATGAAATTGGCACTTGTCGGGTGCGGGACAGTAAGTAGCAGTTATTATGTTCCTGCTATGAAACGCTTACCTCAGCATTCGATCCAATGGTTTGTGGATTCGAACGTCGATCGCGCAAGGGAATTAGCGAAAGAATATGGAAGCGGAAACGCTTCAAGTGATTACCTGGAAACGATCGACAGCGTAGAAGGCGCCATCATCGCTGCTCCAAACTATCTCCATGCTAAATTCAGTCTTGATTTTCTTCTTAAGGGCCGCGACGTGCTATGCGAGAAACCGATCGCGATAAATTCTGTTGAAGCCGCACGGATGATCGAAGCAAGCCGTCAGTCTGGCGCTAGGCTTGCAGTGAACCTGATCCGACGTAGGTTTCGCAGTTACCAGACCGCTAGAGTTCTTTTGAATAGTGGGATACTTGGAGAGATCAAGTCGGTGACCTGTGAAGAGGGCAGAGTTTTCAATTGGCAGCTCTCGTCTTCCTTCACATTAGATCGACGTAAAGCAGGGGGCGGCGTTCTGGTTGATTGGGGAACTCATAATCTGGACAGTTTGCAGTGGTTGTTCGATGCTGACTTAGATTTGGTGTCTTACACAGATGACGCCTGCGGAGGCGTCGAGGCGAATTGTGATCTGAACCTGAAACTGCGCACGGGTACTCAGCATATACCGGCTCAGGTTGTCCTCAGCCGTACAAGATTACTCTCGAACAAAATCGTAATCCAGGGAGAAAAATTCTCAATGGAACTCTCGGCTGCCAATACGAGCGGAGTACTTCTCAGAGATAATCATGGGTACCGAATTGAGCCTTCGGAACTGATTTCGGATGATGCGGTTGATTATTTTGCCGAACAAGTTGACTTATTCTTCAGTAAATCATCAGCGGACTATCCAACTGGAGCCGCAGCGGCACGCGTCTTGGGTTTCATGGAAACCTGCTACAGCAAACGCGAAGATCTTGTCTTTCCTTGGGAAGATCAGCCACTGGAAAAGAAGAATTCGGTAATCTCAAAATCCAAGGTGGCAATTTTCGGTGCTTCAGGTTTTCTTGGAACACGCCTGGCTGAACAACTTTGTTTAGGTTTTGATGCTCGAGTTAGAGCAGCGATACATCGACCTGAGAATGCGGCGAGACTTGCACGATTACCTGTAGAATTTGTTGACTGCGACTTGTTGAACGCGTCTCAAGTAGACGCGGTTGTTGAGGGTTGCGACTACGTCGTCAATTGCGCGTATGAGCGTACGTCAGACAAGAATAAAATTCTCTCCTTGGCTTCGCAGGGAACGATGAACCTGCTGGAGGCTTGCAAGAAACGCAAAGTTCGAAAGCTGATTCACGTGAGCTCCGCGGCTGTGCATGGATTCAACCGTGGTGGCGAAATTGTAACCGAGGAAACTCCACTGTTAGCTGGGTCGTCACCTTACGTTGAGGGTAAAATCAAATCAGAGCGCTTGGTCATGAAATGCGCGAACGAGCTGCGTGTTACTATTCTCAGGCCGACATTAATTTACGGGCCATACTCAGGGGCATGGACGAGCGGGATATCGAAAGAATCAGCAATGATCTTGATGTTCTGGTCGGTTCTGATAGTGTTGCAAATCTGGTTTACGTCGATGATGTCGTAACCGCAATCATTCTAGCCTTAGAGAGTGAAAGAGCTAACGGAGAAGTGTTCATCATAAATAATGACGAAAAAAGAGTACCTTGGAAAGAATATGTTGAACCGTTATGTGTTGGGTTAGGTTATCCCGTACCAAAAGTTAAACCTGTTTATAATCGCAAGCTGAAAGAATTCGCTAATTCATGTGCGATGCTGAAGGATTCGATACATGCAATACGAAAAGTTCTGGTTGCTCCAGAATTCCTACTGCTCCTAACCAGGGTTCCCTTGTTTTTGAAGCTCGGACTTAAATTTGTCAAGGGTAAAAGGCGAGCAACCGTTGAATCGAGCATCACATCAGTCAAACAATTGCCCAAACCTGACCCAAAGATTCTCTTCAAGTATGAAGTTCCGAATAAACAGCTTTACGAAGTTTTCACTTGTAGAACTGTTTTTTCGTCAAAGAAGGCCAGAGATCGAATTGACTTACGATCCACCTCTTTAGAGACTGGCACCCGTAAGTCTCTGCAATGGGCTGTCTGGGCGAACTTCTCCAACAAGAAATCCGCTACAGAAGACTGTTAGGCTTATGAGATGAAATATTATTGCATGACGGTGCAATGTGGCCACT
>DASQZS010000291.1:0-5604 GCA_035638535.1 Candidatus Acidiferrum sp. | reverse complement strand
GAAGGAGCGATCGTAAGCTTCTTCACGACCGTAGTGAAGCTGATGCCTGCAGGAGTTAACCAAGTAATCGCCACTGAACCCATCCCCAACGGATCCAACGATACCAGCATACTCCTCTTCACTCCCAGTACTCCGCAACTCTGGAATTTGACGGCACAAGTGCAGGCGATTCAAACAAGCGGCGCTGGACAATTGGTAAGCATGGCGGCACAAAACTTCACGATTCCTGTTGGAATGCAACCCTCCACCAGCACTCCATCCACCAATACTCTGCCCATATCTACCGTAACGAACAATCAAACATCAACAACCACCGCCGCCATCACCCAACTGATGGCGACCACAATCACATCCACCCAAACAACCACAATGATCTCATCAATCAACCCATACCTCCAATTGACCACGACGATTCTAGTAGCAGCATTGGTGGTCACATTGTTCGTGCTGAGAAACTCGCGCAAGAAACCTGAGGACATACCGTAAAACCCCTCCACGAGCTTCGGTAAGTGCACGCTGAAGCTCGATGTTATCATGTAGTATGCTGTGATGATTCTCGGTCGAATCGAAAAGTTTCCACCTGAGAGGATCGATTTCTACTCGGTGGAATTACGTTTAACCCTTAACATTGGATCGATTGGGTGTGGAAACATAAATGAATCGAACTACATCGTTACAAAATAGTTTCATCGATCTCGCCGCTATACTCTTCGTTGTCGGCGGCGTCGCAAGCCTCGTTATGAGTCTCCTGACAATTCCGTTGGTTAGCGCCGGATTAACGGTTGCTTTCAGCACGGTGTTTCTAATCGTTTTAGGAATAAGTCTGATCTGTTCGCTTGGAGCTATCCACTGCTACACCCTAACAACAAAACGGATGTTACCTGAAGCGGGTGTCAGGGGAATAATTTTCGGTGCACTCCTACTTCTCTTCAGCCTAGGGTTTGTAGGAAACTTTTCAGCCGCAACAAACACTTTCATTATGGAATTCAGTTCGGTGCTCGTTCTTCTTGGCGGGGTCATGTGTTTTGTTCTCAGACACGTCGTCCTATCCTCTTCACCCCTAGTTCGTCAACAACAACCAATTCCCCAATCCGCTTAGAATGATATGGAGTTTGATGGGTGATTAAGAATGGCTCAAGAAAACGGAAACAGCAACAACGGGAACGGCGCTAGTAAACGCAATAGTAAACGGGCTGTATGGGTTGCGGCAATCATTCTGATTGTGGTCGCAGCCGTCGGCGCAGGTATCTACTCGACCGTAAGTCCTCACATGCCTACCTCCGCAACAGCTGTCGTAACAAATACGTCCATCGTGGAAGACATTCAGACATCCACGAGCACGACGACTAGTCTGATGACAACCACCGCCGCCACCATGATGACGACCACCACTTCCGCTACTATGATGACAACTGCCACTAATGCGACCATGATGACAACCCCCGGTTCTACTGGGAGCCCATACGTCATGAACTGTATCGGTAGCAACCTGAATTACTGCCAAGTGAAAGTGACTCCAACGTGCGGGAACAGTGGCTGTCAGGCGCCATGTGCTGGGGGCAATTGCTACTATAACGGATCTCCATACTTCTGCAGCTCCTACTCATGCTCCTATGGCCAACCATACTCCTACAACCCACAGTACTCCCCAGCCCTCTGCCAACCGACAAGCTCTAGCAATAACACCGCTAGCAATGGCACGGTGCAATGTTCCGGATACCTACATCAAGACCAGAACGGCTGCGTAGAATTGGCCATTCCATTTCTCGCGCCCTGGTTAGAAACCCAAGCCTACCAGTACTATACGCTATCCAACTTGCCCACATCTTACCCGCCGATAGGATCTTGGGTGACAGTGACCGGGCAACTACAGCTGCAGGGCTACTCCGGAGGATCTTACCCGTACGGTACGGTCTGTCCAGGCAACACAATAACCGTATCCACAATCTCGTAACCGGTAGGTGACAACCTTGATGAGATTACTCGGACTCGATATACCATCAGGCCAAAGCGGCTACCCCCGCTGCCCATTCTGTCGAACCAAAGAATACGCTAACCTAAAACACCTAAAACAGCACATGCTCTGGAAACATTGGACCAGAATACCAATCTCATAACCCACCAGCCTCACCGGTCAGAGGAGGTATGGATTCGGCCGTTGTCCTAGCATCCGGTCATCCATGTCGTCTGTGATTGCTAGAAGTGGGATTATGGGGAGGGAGTGTTACAAGGGTTTACAAGCCGCCTACTATAACGCTGAGTTGGCGCCAAAGTACCCTGCCCCTCCCAAAAATTATCATCTCCGTTACAGGTACATTCTTTGCGACTGACACCCAGACATGATATTCAGTTGATGATGGTAGCCATACACCGGAAAAATTCCCGTTGAACTGAACCAGCACAACCAGCTGGTTTCGACGATCCGCTCATCGATATTCAAGGATGATCTTGGCGAACACGATGCATGAAGCATTTAGCGCTTCAATGTTTATATTTTGTTCATACATGCGTCGTGTCGATCAATCCTGACTAATCATGATTTTTCGATATTACAGTCGCTTATTGTCAGAGTTGAAAACTAAAACAAAGAGCCTAAGCACATGAACCTGTAGTAGTGGCATCGTTCTAACGTAGGAAGTATTGAAATGATGAAAGCGACGACTATGGACGTTCTATCGTCCATCATGACTACGAACGTAATGACGGTTGACGTTCAAGGGAAGATGGAGGACGCGTTGCGCCTTATGGTTAAGTCTGATGTGGGCAGCGTTATTGTGACCGATAATGGCAGACCCGTTGGGATTATAACTGAACGAGATGTGACACGGGCCTCGATGCAAGGAGACAAACTCCTATCTCTTCCCGTAACCCGCATTATGTCGGGACACCTTCAAACCGCCTCACCCAACGATGAGATATGGCGGGCCTTCGAAACCATGCTAAAATTACGAATTAGACGACTCCCTGTAGTGCAGGAAGACAAACTGGTCGGTATCGTGACTGAGAAAGATCTTACGCGATGGGTTCTTCGAGTATTCTACGAACCAAACATCCCGGAAGAATTACGTTCTCTGGTCAAGAACACGACGTTGTCATGAACCATCCAATTTTGACCGGAATCTCAACCTAGGTCAGTTTCTGCGACATTTCTGTGAGAGGGGGAATTTGAGGAGTGGGTACTGAAATAACGGAAACGAAAACCGTAAATCCTGATGGAACGATCACAGCTATGAATGTTCAAACAGTCACCTTAAGTGAATATCGCAAGTCACCTGGATTAACGAATAGATTCCATTGCCAACACGAGTATCCTGACAACACGTGGAAGTGTACGAAATGTGGCTACCAAATCCCACCCGGTCTTATTGCTAAGATTGCTGATACTGGTTCAGGAAGAGAAATGTCCACAAATGTGTGAAGTTGCTCGTTCGCTGAGATAGCCGCTTGCGAAGGACAAAATCAGAGTGCGCTGATTTTCTGATCTTGTACCGATTCGTGTTTCAGTACTGTGTAGACTAGGCGATATTCTCGATCGGTTTCCTGGAAGGTTAGGTTGAATTCATCTTTCTTCAATAAATTGATCATATCAACTAGGTCGTTAGGTACGCGTATGTAGACCGACTTGTTAAGCTGCACCGGTTTGATAACTAACGTCATTTTCTTTTCGCTTCCTAAGGTAATGCTAGGCGTACGCTAAGCATATGTGCAGTGTCACCGCGGCCACCAAGGCCGAGTGACAGAAGCATTGTGCATTAGTGGAAGTCAGTAGAACCTATGACTGATCTAACCAACTCGATTCTAGAACGATTGAAGATGGTGGCACCGAAGGATCTGAGCATCGATGAAATATCCACGTTAACCGGAGCGCATAGAAACACTGTCTCCAAGTACATCTACGCGCTTGAGAAGTCAGGAGAGATCCAAATGACCAGACAACTGGGCAACGCGAAATTGTACACCCTCAACACTGAGGAAAAGCATGCTGCGAGCAACGATTACTCATAACCCATGAACGACGGAACAGTTTTTGTGGCTGCAGACTGAGTCTGCCAATTGGATCGATTTTCGGCCACAATGCTGCAACTGTAGCGCTGACACAAACCCGGAAGCCACCCACGCCGGAGACTAAACAGTCGCATCAAATTCCTATTTTCTTCCCGAACACCATTTTTCCTCCACATCATGCTCTTCCCAAATAGCGTCGTACAGCTATTCGTACTGCTTGATCGGAACTAAGCTTCGCTGACCATCCTAACCTCTTCATCTTCTCAACACTCATGTAGACCCGTGGTTGGTCTCCCGGCCAACCCCGTTCTCCGCCCTTGTATCGTATCTTTGGATTCTTGCCTGTCTCTTCAAGTATAATTTGCACGATTTGAGAGACTCGTGTGGTTGTATCGGATCCTAGGTTGAATATCTCAGCCCCAGTATGATTGGAATGGTTGTACGCGTATATCATACCGTCAATGCATTCCTCCACTAGGAAGTAGTTTTTCTCGCCGGTCCCATCACCAAGCACCTCCAATTCGTCGTCTGAATCGACTTCTAGATCTTCTGAGTTGGATTGGAGTTTGTTGAGTAGATCGTAGATGATACCATGTGTCATACGTGCGCCGAGAACGTTGCCGAAACGGAAAATCCATGATCTAATGTTAGCCAAATGCCAGTATGCGCTAATCCATCCCTCAGCCGAAAGCTTACCCGCACCATAGGTTGACACAGGCAGTAGGGGTCCATATTCTTCGCTTGCGGGAGGCCGACTAATATCCCCATATACTGCCCCGGTTGACGGAAAAATCAATTCATCAATTTTGTTCGCTCGCATGGCATTTAGGACGTTGTATGTTCCAATGAGCCCATTCGAAAAATCAACCTTTGGATCTGTCGCTCCAATCCGCATATTGGTGTTTGCAGCGAAATGCCACACCATATCACAGCCCCTCATTTTTTTCTCCAAATTATCATAATCCGTTAAGTCTCCATGCACAAACTTGAATCGTGTGTCTTTACGACAATTCTCTAACCAGGTTTCTTTGCCGCTTGCAAGATTGTCATATGCAGTGATCATGCATCCACGGCTGAGTAGGACCTCTACGAGGTAGCTACCGATGAAGCCTGCACCGCCTGTTACGAAACACCTCCTGTTTGCTAATCGGTCACTCAAACAAATTCACGTGATAGTGGTCCTTCCAACGCTGTGCATCTATAATGTTCTTCTAATATATTCACCGATCTTTCTATGTCACAATCAATGTGAACTGATCTCACGTAATTCTATTTCAAGTAAGCTTTGGACATGCTTAGCTTGCGTGACAAATGTCAATTATGATAATCCATGATATTCGAAGAGGGATGGTCCGGATGCTTGCGCTTGCAGCTGTTCAAGTCGTGGAACCTTTACTGCTGGGATTGTATAACCCAACCAGCGAGGCCATATTATCAACTTCGAGTGGTGATGAGAATGCCGCGGGGCTGTGGCGGATATGAGAAGCTCTACGTGCTCTGCGAGAGGATGGAAGAAGATTGAATATCTACGTACAAAGGAACTGCTTTACGCCGTCCGAAGAGGTTTATTATTCGGTCGCCAGTTAACGATCGTGGATG
>DASQZS010000290.1:0-6677 GCA_035638535.1 Candidatus Acidiferrum sp. | reverse complement strand
AGGCCACCCCACCTGTATCTTCGAAGAGAATTCAATCGAGCTCACCTCTTCTGGAGCACTGCGTCTTATAGCGTTTAGTCGCAGCTCGGCCTGGATTCTAATTCTCGCTCGTGTATGGACGCACTTCGCCCAGCTCCAACTAAATTAACTTAAATTCTCTGCAATCAAACTCATCTCAGCTGTGCCTGGGATGAAGCTGCAACAGGGAGTTGGAGTTGTTCTTGTTCTAGTAGGAGTGTATATTGCCATCTTTCAACTCCCGAATACCACAGCAGGTACCATGTCGATCATAGTTTCCGGGTTCACTCTGAACGGTCTCTCGCTACGTCAGATTGAATCCATAAGCTTGGGTGCCTTTTTTGTGTTGGTCGGGGCTTCGCTGCTTAGACGTGGCTGATAGTGGCTGATATTTTGAGAATATATTTTCAGCATCAAAGCGGATCTAAATCAAAGGTAGGTTGGAAAGGGGGATTTAGGGGGCACGCTTTATGCGTGCCAAGGCGAGTATTTACTTGTTTTGGGATTTCAGCTTCTCTGTGTAGGCTCCGGTTAACTTACCGACCTTAATGAGGAGCCAAATGACGGCAACCACGATTGCCGCGCCGAATATGAGCCTAATGAGTTGGAAAAGAGCTAGGATTCCTGTTATGTGTGGCATTGTTCACTTCACCTCCATGTTTTGACTGAACGAGAGCGAATTAATGTGGATAAAACGGATTGCGGACGATTCGTTCAGAGAAATCGTTCTAAGAATTATCTAACGAGCGTTTGAGGGTTGAAGTTTTTTTCGGATCAATTGAACAATAAAAAGGGGAAGGGAGAAGGGCTTGGGGATTCGTTTTGGTCTAGTATGCGCGGGTTTGTTGGTAGGGCTGTCTGTTTCTTGTGGCCAGTATAGCGAAGGCGATGGCACCGACGATTGCGATGGCAATTATTACTGCTATTACAGTGTCGATTAGCCAAGTGTTGTCAGGCGGGATGTAGAGCGGTACTGGTTGTGTGACGGTCACGGTCGATTGTTGTTGGTACTGATAGGAGTTGCTTGAGCCGTAGTTATGGTGCGAGCTTCGCGACCGGCTTTGGGGTGCGTAGTTGCTGTTCTGGGTGCCATAGCTGTTCTGTGATGGGAAGTTGCCGTTCTGACCGCCAAAACTGTTCTGCGATGGATAGTTGTTTTGAGGGTCGCCATTTTGTTGAGGATAGTTGTTTTGAGCGGTGTAGCTGGTGGGTGCGGCTTGGATTGTTTCAGAGATGGTTGTTAGTAGTTGTCCGTATTGGCTGTTGTAGATGGATACGGAGATTTGTAGTGTATCTCCCTGGGTGGTTGATGGTATGCTGAATGATAGTGCTCCATTGTATATGTTGGCTGCGCTTACTGGTGTCAGTGCGGTGTTTACGGAGCCAAGGTCTGTACTGGTGGTCGTATCGTATGCGTCTCCAACTGCATATAGTGAACCGTTTGATGTGGTGGTCGAGGCGCAGTTTGCGGACACCGGTACTTGTATGCCAATGTACGATCCGCTATTCAGTGCTGTGGTAGTTACGGTGCTTAGATTTGCCGTGCACGAATCGGCTGCGACTAAGCTGCTGCTCGCTCCAACCGCTACAACTGCAGCGGTCATAACCAACAACAGCAAAGCATAGTTACGTGCTTTCATAGATATGTGAGTCATTTTCATCACAGCACCAACTACGTGCCATAGTTACGTATAACCAGAATGGATGATTCGTCTTGTTCAGAACGTGGAGAACTACGCGTAGTACGCGGTCATTTCTGTGAATCATTCATCCATTCTGATTATAGGGAACTACATGCTGTAGTTGCGATATGATGATGAAAGGAGGTGAGAATATGATTGCTGAAATGGCTAGACAACTTATCCCACAGGTTCTGAACTCAATGCAGACGATGTGGCATCAGGGCTTTGCATGGCATAACTGGGGCCAATACTTCCAGCACGGTCACTTTGGCCCATGGCAGTTTGGACGCTCAAGCCAAGGATACTCTGGCCAGTACGGTCAATATGGACAGGGCTACGGTCAATATGGACATGGCTACGGTCAATACGGTGGACAATACGGTGGACAATACGGTGGACAATACGGGGGCAAGCACTGGTAAGCCTGACAGCCCGGCCGTTCCCCGGCTACTCCCCCTTTTCTTTGGTGTTTCTTCTAGCTAGCGATTTAATCGCGAGGATAATTTATTAAGTGGAAATTGCTAACGACGCGTCGTAGTTAGGATGAGACGTAAATGTCTTCGAGAGCCCTCCGTGCACTCGTTCTGCTTGACGCGGTCTACATGGCGGTAGGGCATGCGCCCCTTATTCGCGCGATCTTCTTCTCTTTCCAGATCGGTGCGTTCTTCCTATTTTCCACGCTCGTATACGTTGTCGGAGGACTCTTAGTAATGTGTGGCAAATTGTTCAGATTGGCAAATGTCGGTCTGATCCTCATGGCTATAGTTGACAACATTCTCCTCGTCTACACGAGGACTATGCCGAATATCTTCTTCTCAAGGGCTATCCCTTGGTCTTCACATTGGTTCCCGGTCCCTGGAACCGTACAAATATTTTTTGGGCAGGCAATAATTGTGGTTCTTTGCTGCGTTCTTCTCTTGAGTACAAAGGATGCAATTAACTAGTGGCAGCGTAGTCAATGATTTTCATCATGACGATCTGGAGATGATGACTGCGCCATATTGTGATGGATGCGGAGTATCAATCTCAGCCAACCAAAATTTTTGTATCAAGTGTGGGCGAACTCTAGCGCCCGTTGTTGCCCAAGTGGAGCCGATTTACGCGGAACCACAGCCTCCTGGTATGCCTGTTTCGTATCCGGGCGTATTCCCACCTGAGCGATCAATAATACGATCGACTAGGCCTGCTGCGATAAGCGCGTTGACCGCGTTCGTGATCACAGGAGGGATCATAGACATTTGCATGGCGCTTTTGTTTCTCGTTCTTTCAACCTTCTCGTTCCACGTCCTTGGAGTCATTGTTTCGCTTCCTCCGATTGGTTGGGTCATGCTAATGCTTCTATCGAGCGCATTAATTATCTCAAGTGCATTTTCCTTCGTGCTTGCATATGGTATTTGGAAAGGACGTAGATGGGCCTGGACTTGGATGTTTATCTCGTGTATCATCAATCTCATTACGTCGGTAGCCGGAATCATCGTCGGGATAGGAGTGATAGGACTCGTAATTTACCCGATTATCATATACTATTTGACTCGGCCTCGAATAAAGTCGTATTTTGGTAAGTAGATTGATTGAGTCTTCATGTCATGGTCGATTACGGAGTGGCGATTAGCTTAAACGCCGGTTTAAACTCGAAAAGATATCTGATCGCAGGAGGCACGAGAGTTGAGTGAAAAAGAAGCCCCCAAGGATAAGGGTAAGCGAATTCTGCTTTCTCTTTGCTTACTTTTGGCCGTCATCTCGGTTGCGAGCGTGGGCTTATACGCGTATCAAAGCTTCAATCCGACCACAGTCACTACTACTCAAACTGCCACAAGTTTCCAGACTCAAACGTCTATCAGTGTGTCCGTTTGGACCTCGGTAAGTTACGCTACAGTAACTACAGCGATAGGTACCACGACTGCTTTGTATGGATCTGCGCCGTGCTACGGAGGGTATTGCACACCTTATGAAAGTCAGTTCAACAACTACTGTTACAGTGCTAACTCGGTTGGCACACAATGCACTCTCTACGGTTTCGTGCAAGCGAGCAGTAATGGATGCATATTGCTATCCGTCCCTAGCGGCTATAACAACAACATATACTATGCGTTGACGAACTGGCAGTCCTCCTATCCTACCTTTGGGTATGTGACAGTAAACGGGTACATCTCCGGTCCGAGTTCGAATTGTTCTGCAATAGGGTTCTACGTGAATTCAATTCATCAATAATCTAGTGTCCTCTAAGCTAGTGATCCAAGATGGGATTGATTGGCGATTGCGGGGTAATGCTTGAGCCGCAATTGGGGATGGGTTTTCAGGAAGTTGTCACCTGGGCCACATATGCAGAAACCCATGGGTATGGGTACTTCTTGCGTTCGGACCATCTCCTACCGACCCAAGGAGATAGGAACAGAGATTCTCCGGAGTGTTGGGTTACACTAGGCGCCGTCGCTGCGGCTACAAAGCGGATCAGATTTGGTCCCATGGTCTCGCCCATAGGGTTCAGAAACCCCGCTATGCTCGCCCAGATGAGCTGCAATTTGCACGTCTACAGCCACGGAAGACTCGTACTGGGGCTCGGTGCAGGTTGGTATCACAAAGAATACACGGAGAAGGGGTTCGAGTTTCCCCACCTTAAAGACCGTCACGATCAACTAATTGAAGCACTTAAGATCATCAGACCGTTAACTGAGGGGAAACACGTTACGTTCACCGGTAAACACTACAACGCCAACACAATCTGCTATCCATATCCTCAAAGTAAATTGCGTTTGATCTTAGGTGGGTGGAGTCAATTCATACGTCGCGCCGCGAACGGATACGCAGATGAATTGAACTTATGGAACGGCGTTCCAGCCGACTTCAAAGAAATCAAACAACAAATTAACAAGAAGATCGAGATTTCACGCGCAGGAATATTCTTTCTGGCCGAATCACCGAAGAAACTTCAACGAAAGTTGAAAGCAAAGTCCCGTCTACTGAAGGAGTTGAACTTGCCAACAAACATTAACGAATTGAAGAAAAAGGAAGTATTATGCGGTGACGTTGAGGAATTCATCGCTCAACTAAAAGAGTTCAGTAAAGCTGGTGTAGACAGATTCTATTTCGACATTCTAGACCCACGAGATAAAGAAATGATTGATCTTCTAACCCGCACCCTGAAATACTAGGCCGAGTCGACTAACGAATTAGACCGCTAGTCTGAGCTCATCACCGGAAGTGCTTTGACAGTTCTTGAATTGTACCGTGAGTTACCTTTTCTTTACGGGGACCTGAACCTCTGCATTCGCCCATGCATGCGGATTCGTCCATGGGTTCGCTGCGTACACTTCCCTTGGTGGGCTGTCAGTGGCTTCGAAACCACTGTACCTTATCCACCCATAGATCCCAGAATAGACTAATCGTGGTGAGACTTTCTCCGGATCAAAGGTGACACTTAGCACAGTATGTTTCGGGAACGTCTTAATCATAATCTTGCCTTCTAATCTCGCTGTTCCTTTGATCTCCAGACATGCTTCAGATCTTATCTTGTTGGATGGTTTGCTGCCAGGCTCGTCAAGCCATCGCATCATCCATTTCCCCGTCCTGACTTTATTCTTCTTCGCCCATTTTACTAGATAATCAAATTCCGCGCGGAACATGTTCGGGCCATGGGGTCCATGATGAATGAGCGAGGCCACTCTATAACTTGGAGACTGTTTTACTTTAATGTCAACGACCATATCGAATCAACAATTGTAATCAGTCGGATGTTGCACTTGAATGTTGCGACTTTCAACTAATCGGATTCCGAAAAGTTGAATTCTGCCGTTGGCAGGCATCAATGTTCATCATGCGAGCATTCTCTGTAGCATACGAGTTTAGTCAGCGGTTGCCCGTGCCAGCAAGACAGGCTTACCTCTGGTGTACGGATTACAAACCAAACGACTTGGCTCTGATGAATACAAAGGGCCTACGAAAAATTGAAAGGATCTCAAGCGACACAATAATTCTGAGAGAAGTCGTCGAACGGAACGGGAAGAAGATAAAAAAAATAAAACTCATCAAATTACATCCTGCTGCACTCTCTTGGCATAACATTCAGATTGCTGGCCCAAACAAGTACTCAGAATTTCTCTACCAAATCCAGCCAATCAACCGCCGAGCGTCCAAACTAATTTTTACTGGACGATTGGTGATCTATGGTAAAGTCAAGTTCGCCCAACGTGCAATCACTAAGATGGCCAGCAATGAAAGACGAAGCGATTCGGCTGCCTGGAAACTGCTCTCTAAAGTTATGGTAAATCAACTTAAGGTTATGCGATGACAAAATCTGGGCGAGTTCTCGTTACAGGAGCTACCGGACAGATCGGCTCCGAACTCGTTACTGCGCTTCGCAACAAATACGGGAATGACGAAGTTGTGGCGGTTGGACATAACCGCCAACCCAGCGAAACTTTACGCAATTCAGGCCCGTTTGAGGTTGCGGATACCTCCGACAAGAAACAACTCACCGCAATAATTGAGAAACGTGATATAGGAATTGTCTATCATCTTGCGTCTTTACTGTCCGCAGTTGGCGAGAAGCATCCTCAGCTCGCCTGGCAAGTGAACATGGAAGGACTGTACAATGTGTTAGATCTTGCTATGGAACGCGGCATCCAAGTCTTCTGGCCCAGCTCTATCGCGGTCTTCGGTCCAGACACGCCACGCGTAAACACTCCGCAGAACACGATTATGATCCCCAACACGATCTACGGCGTGAGCAAAGTTGCAGGAGAGCTGCTTTGTAATTACTATTTCTTGAAATACGGGGTTGACGTGAGAAGTTTACGGTATCCTGGTATCATCAGTAGTGAAACCCCTCCAAGCGGTGGGACTACAGATTACGCTGTGGAGATTTTCTACGAAGCGCTCAAGAAGAAAAAATACGTTTGCTTCTTGCGGGACGACACGGTGCTTCCCATGATGTACATGCCCGATTGCATTAAAGCAACTCTCGATTTAATGAACGCT
>DASQZS010000289.1:0-4848 GCA_035638535.1 Candidatus Acidiferrum sp. | reverse complement strand
CTCGTTTCATCTTTGTAGGTTATCTTGCACTAACCTGACTAGGGTAGCCAGGTTTACCCTAAACATTTTCGTAACCAGTTAAGTGCAATCCCTTAGTTTTGTGACGTTCGCGTCCATGAGTGTGAAAGCCCAGCTTTGAGGCATCCGGGGCTGGTAGCGTGCGGCCCTTTCATGACAAATTCTCCTGTATGAGCCTTTCAACTATTACTGTGTCAATCCATTTCCCGTTGAGTTTTCCATGTTTCTCGTACGTCCCTACTTCTCTGAATCCACAGCTCCTGCACAAGTTGCGGCTTGCAACGTTGAATGCGAGTATGCGCGAGATGAGTTTCCGATACCCGAGGCGCTTAGCTTCGTCGATGAGCGCTGCCATCAACTGCTTGCCGACACCTTTACCTCTTGAACTTTGCTTGACATAAATTGAAACCTCACCAACCCGTGAATACCATGATTTGGTTCTGTAGATCGATATTGATGCCCAACCCACAATCTCCTCGTCCTTCCTGACCCCGAGTCCAATTTCACTAACCTGCCGATCTCTTACAGCAACCAAGACTGGATGCTTCATGTCGTGTTCGTCTAACCATTTGCGGCGCTCCAACTCTGTTTTTGGTTCGGTTTCGAAAGTTGCCATTCTTTCGGCAATTGCTTGATTGTAGATTTCACAAATTCCCGCGGCATCAGAGGTGATGGCTTTCCGAATCCTAACCATCAGGTAATGCACAACCGCCGCCGCACACTAGACGCAACCAACGTTCCATCAAAGTGTTACGGAAATCTTCGGTTGCTGAGATTTAGGGTATTATTTCGCATCCGTTGTATTTCGTGTAGTCAAAAGAATCCAGGAGAACTTTTCCGTTACCTATGAGGGACCTTACTTCGGGTAGTTCCTTCTGTAACGCGTATATCGTGTCGGTGACGGTCGCGCAGACTTGTTTGAATCCTTCGTCCCCCCAAAGCTTAGTGGCATTCGCGTAAAGGCAACGTCCTCCGCAGATCGGAAGGGCTTGGCATTGCGTGCAAGGCTCGGATACGAACTTGGCGTTTCTCAGACTCTCAGGATGCGTTTCGCGAATGTTTCCTAGGTAGAAGTCTTTCATCCCTGCCATGACGGGGCAGGGGGTTATGTTCCCGTCAGTCTGGATGTTGAAGACAATCCAGCCGGCGCCGCAACGCAGGTGGCTTGATTCGCCGAGAAGCAGAGACCGCATGATTCCGAGGAGCGGATAGAGCCGCAACACCTCCCCGGTATCCTTCATGTGCTGCACCCAAAGGTAGATGAGTCTTCTAAGACGCGGGAGGTAACTCGTCCTAGTCCACTCTGAGAACCGTCGTTTCGGATAGTCATTCTCCCAAAAGAGCGCATCAAGCTGCCAATGGACTGAGGATATCGGCAGTTCTGCGCGGTTAAGTAACGTCAAAACTTGTGTATCTATCTCAGTCTCTTCCCCAATGGTCATTCGCGCTACAATTTCGCCGTTAAATCCGTTCTCGCGAATCAGCCTCAGATTGCGCGCAACTCGTTTGTATACCCCTTTCCCTCTATAATGGTCCGTCAACGTTTCGTCGCCATCTAGTGATACGAATATCGATCGGAATCTGTTTACGTACGCAGGCTCTAATCTGTCTAGCAAAAGGCCATTGGTCTGGATGATGAAGCTGTCAGCTTGGGCGGCGTTCATGATCTCTCGCAGTTTGCTCAACCGGAGCAGGGGTTCACCTCCGTAGAAAATCAAGGCGGTCTCTCGATCCTTCTTCAGAAAATTCTGCAGCACCTCGCTGTCATAGACAATTTCACTCGGCAATGAATAGTCGATTTCGAGTTCATGAAAGTCGCTCCCAAAATCCTCGCAGGACTTGCCGTAACAGTAACTGCATTTGAGGTTGCAGTTCGTTGTCAACATAAGATAGAAGTTCACGGCACACAAGCCCTCATTTGGTCTAGTCACGTAACCTGTTAAGTGTGGTTTGCCAGTCTTATGATGATTCGTCCCATTTACTGTGTAATGAGCGGGCCAGAACCGTTTGTATAATGTTGCGGTTCTTGGTTACGGTCTGTTCTCTATTGGAACATACTCGACGTTAAGATCTCCTACGTAGTCTCCTAAGGGTCGTATCAGTTTGTTTAGTTCGTACTGCTCAATTATGTGGCCTGCCCAGCCAACCAACCGGCTGCACGCAAACATGGTCGTGAGCATATCGACTGGAATTCCGAGTGCATAGTAGATTGTGGCTGAGTAGAAGTCCATGTTTGGATGGAGCTCTCGTTCTCCGGAGACAGCTTGCTCTACCTTTCTGGAGAGTTCGAACCAATGGTCGTTATTCGTCCTTTGACATATCGATTGGGAAAGATTACGAAGGTGCACGACTCTCGGGTCTTCGCCCTTATAGATCCGGTGACCGAATCCAGGTATTTTCATTCCTCTTCTCAATTGGTCCTTGATGTATTCGTTGACTTTGTCGTTGTCACGTATCGCTAGGAGCATTTCCATCACTTTCTGGTTCGCACCACCATGGATTGTACCCTTCAGAGTTCCAATGGCTGTGGTTAGCGCGGCGTATATGTCGGATTGGGCTGAAGCCGTTACTCTTGCCGCGAAGGTTGAAGGGTTCAGTCCATGATCGGCGTGCAGGACCCAACATGTGTCTAGCGCCTTGGCTTCGTATTCTTCTGGTTTAGAACCTCTTAGCATGTATAGGAAATTTGCAGCATGCCTGAGGGTTGGGTCAGGTTCTATTGGCAAACGTGAGTGTCTAATGTGGTTGTGTGCAGTAACGATCGTTGGTGTCTGGGTGATCAGGTCAATTGCCACATCCAAGAGTTCCTCTCTACGGTTCTCTCTTGGTTTGGGGTCGAACATGGCCATCGCTGAGATGGTTGTCCTAAGGACGTCCATGGGGAGGGCCGAACGTGGTAAAGACCCGATTAGAGTCACTGCACCGGCGGGTATCCTTCGATTAGTTGCCATTCTGTGGGAGAATTCATTTAGTTGTTTCTTGTTCGGTAATACTCCAAATAGGAGGAGATAACTGACCTCCTCGTAACTGCTGTACTCAGTAAGAGAGCGTACGTCGATTCCTCTGTAGAATAACCGACCTTGCACTCCATCTACATAGCTCATCTTTGTCTCGATTTCAGATGGTTCCTCCAGTGTGCGCTTCGGTGCTTTCGAATCAAATTGTCTGTTCAAGTTCATGCGTCTCCACAAGAAGCGATAATAGTGATTTACATTAACTCATGGCGCCGCAGTAGAAGCGAAATTTAAGAATTATCGCTAGAACCCAATCTTGGCGGCCGTCATTCTTATTTGCGCTGTTCAACCAGTAATTCTGGTAAACGTTGAAAGCCTCTTAGTTTTGATTTGGAGAGCGAGAAAACCAATCATAGATGCGGGTAAAGTTGAGATCGAGATATGCGTTGCAGGTTACGGACATAGCTTGGTTTTTTGACTTACGTCGCTAGAGAAATTTCTTGAACTTCGTAGTCTGTTAAATCTTTTCGAAGGCGTCGAAGTGTAGACTCATCCACAGGTTTTAGGAGTGGTAGCTTCCATCTATGCCTATGGAGTGGAATTCTAGCTACTTTTCCGCTCGTAACAACGGTTTGGGTTAATACTCCAATTTGTTCTGCCTTAGCGTTCATCGAGTCGATCTGTATTCCTCGTTTCTTAACGACGGAAGCAATTTTCTCTTCCAGTTCCAGTAGCTTGTCTTTCTCCGACGCGAACACTATGATAAGGAACATCAGGACCCAGGTCTACATATCATGCCTACCGTATTATAATCACTCAAGGTCCGGTTCAGGACGAATTTCTTACTCTCCGAAGTGAATAGAGGAGGAAAGACCCGGCTCTCCTCTAGTATATTATGAAACTTTGAATCCTTATTATCAAAGATAGTGGGAAGCGCTTCAGAGACGTTTTGTATTGACCGTAGAATTTTCATCAGATTGGGCGTACAAAGGTTTTCGTACACTTATTCTCGAGAATGATGAGATTCGAGTAAGTGTGTTGCCAGATTACGGGGCAAAAATTTTCGAATTTATTGTCAAAAAAGCCGATCGCGACTTGTTGTATCACAATCCACGTGTCGAAATTCGCACGCCAGTGTATGGTGTGAATGTTGATAATTGGTGGCATGGAGGTATTGACGAGTGTATTCCCACAGGACAACCTTGTGTCTTCAATGGGGAGGCTTACCCTTACCTCGGTGAAGTTTGGCCGTTGCCTTGGAAGCAGGATATCGAAAAGAATTCCGTAGACGAGGTTACGTTACATCTTTCACGCGACACCGTAATTGCACCCCTCCGAGTGGAACGGTGGTTAACGTTAAAGGCGCATAGCTCGGTTTTAGAAATGCGTCATAAAATAACAAACTTAGGGTACTCAAAGTTTGATTTCCTCTGGGGAATTCATCCTGGACTTGCTATCAATCCTTATTCAAGAATTGATATTCCAAGTTCGAAGGTCATTATAGATGAGTCGTCACCAGACAACCGGCTAGGTGGTCAAGGCAGTCACTACTTTTGGCCCAACGCCAAAACACAAACTGGACAAAATGTGGACATGAGAATCGTCCAACCTCCTGAATCAAATACTGTTGATATGCATTTCGCGACCGAATTCAACGAAGGTTGGCTTGCGGTGACGGATACTTCAGTGAAAGTTGGTTTTGGTTTCGCTTTTCCGAAGGACGTTTTCAAGTGCATTTGGTTGTGGTTAGTTTATGGCGGGTGGCGAGGTCTCTACTGCGCGGCTGTTGAGGCATGGACGGGTTATCCCGGTCGCTTGGATCTAGCCGTGAAGAACGGAACTTGTGCTCAACTCGAACCAGGTAAAAGTCTCTCCT
>DASQZS010000288.1:0-6187 GCA_035638535.1 Candidatus Acidiferrum sp. | reverse complement strand
GAACATTTAGCGATTGATAGTAAGCGCGCGCGGCGGATACTTAACAAGTATAGGGGCGTACTGAGGAATTTCGGGACGGTTTGCATAAACACGCCAATTTCAGCAGGTAACTTTGGAGTTGGGCCTAACTCAACACTGCCTACGGGTGGTTATGCGCGAATGTTCTCAGGTTTGTCCGTTGATGCATTTCTGAGGAAACCCACGGTTGAGGAACTGCGTGGTAAGGGCTGGAAAAGATTCGCTGAAATGGTCGTCACGTTAGCTGACTACGAAGGTTTTCCATCCCACGCTCGGGCAATGCGAACCTACCTCGACAATAATTGAGTTACGCAAATCGTCAGTAACTAGTCAATGGTGCCCTTGACGCCAGCGATGCCACCTTGTTTCCATTCGTCCAATCGCAATGCCTCTTCAAGGGCACAGCCGAACGCTCTGAAACACGCTTCCCAAAGATGGTGAGGATCGTCTGCTCGCATGAGATCTAGTTGGATTGTAAGCTTCATGCCTTGAGCGAATCCTTGAAAGAATGATTCAAGAAATTCTTCTTGAACATCTTCTACGACACCGAATCTCCTCGTGTGTCTGGATACATATGTGCCTGCTCGGCCTTCCAAGCTAATTCTGGCGTAGGCGTACGCTTCATCCAAAATACCTATTCCCGAACCAAAACTTCGGATGCCGTTGCGCTTACCTCTAGCTATGGCCAGTTCGTAGAATGCTTTTCCCAATGTAATGCCTGTGTCTTCGAGAACCGTGTGTGTGAGTAGAAAATGTGGAGACTTTACTGTAGCATCAATGTTGAATTTTGAGAAATATGCGAGTTCCTCAATCATGTGATTAAAAAAATGCAGGCCAGTGTCAAGATTCCATTTCTGTTTCTTACCGCTCGAGATTCTACACGTGATCTCTGTCTCTGCTGTACGTCTTACAACCTCAACTTCGTTTACTTCAAGTTTCTTGACACGGATGCCGAACGTGTCGCCTTTCTGGTTCATGATTCGCAGCTTTAGTTGAGCCGCCCATAATAATTATTCGACCCGTCTCACCAAAGTTGTTTGTCACCACAAGCTCCATCCACCGTCAACGACGATTACTTGTCCAGTGATGTAGTCTGATGCTCTTGACCCAAGAAATCTGATGACGCCTTTCAGTTCTTGCGGCGTTCCAATACGTTTCATCGGAATTCTTGAAAGAGTATAGGCGAGAGAATCAACATTCATGATTATTGGTTCCGTCATTTCGCTCGGAAAAAATCCCGGCGCGATAGCATTGACTTGCACATTATGTGAAGCTAATTCCAATGCTAGTTGGCGTGTTAGCCCGACAATTCCAGCTTTCGAGGTATAGTAGGGAAGCTCAGGTGAAATGTCGGCCATCAGCCCGTAAACTGACGATATGTTGACGACTTTGCCGCGTTTCTGAGCCATCATCTGCCTCAAGACGGATTTGCAACAAAGGAAGACTCCTGTAAGATTTGCATCGAGAACCTGCTTCCAATCTTCCACTTGCAATTCTGCAGTCGGGGATACGGCTGTAGTTCCCGCATTGTTCACTAACATGTCTAATGATCCGTAATTCCGGATCACCGACTCAATCGTGCTCCTCACCTCCATCTCGTTCGTTACATCGCACTTCACTGCTTCCGCTCTGTATCCTTTCGATTTTAGAGCGTCAGAAACTTCTCGAAGTTTGTCAAGTCTTCGTGCTGCAAGGACTACTCTAGCTCCCGCCTCCGCTAAACCTTCAGCCATTATGACGCCGAGGCCGCTAGACGCGCCTGTTATCAAACACACATTATCTATTACGTCAAAGATGTCTCGCGTCATTGTTGAACGACCAGCACAGGGATCGGGCTTTCGACAGCGAGCGTTGAAGCGAGGTCCGTGCGGAAAAGAGTATTCGTCCCGCTGGACACTACGATTATGCTGTCACAATTCTTCTTGATTGCTTCTTCCACAAAGGCTGATGCCGGCGTTTTTTCCGCTCGATATGGTATCTGCGATAACTCGAACTCAAATCCACTCATGTCCTCGTGAAGATGATCATGTGGCTTGATATTACTGAATTTCGCGACGCGTTCGTCAGCAATATCGCGAAACTCTAACATTGTAAATACTAGGTGAGGGTGCTGACCCATTCTATTCAGGAAGGATATGATTCGTTCTATGTCTTCGCTCTTCCTGAGAGCGACTAACGTCTTCCCGGATATCATGATTGAATCAGCAGCCTTCAGGGCATATAACGCTTGAGCGGACCAAGAGCCTAGTTTGGATCTGATAATCTTGATTAATCTGACTTCAAACCATTAGCGGCAATCTGCCGCTGTGATCGCGAAGTTGTTTTAGAAGGTGATTAGGCTTTTGGAAATATCTGCTGAAGAAATGATGCAGGACGCCGTGAACTTGGCTACCGACGCCCATGGTCGAAATATCGAACTCAGAGTTATCGGAGGAATGGGGGTCTACCTCCACTGCCACAGTCATCAATCCGAGGTCGCAGAACTCTACAGAAGAGTGGGGAGAGTGGGGCATTCGTTATTGGGAGACCTCGACCTGATCGCATACAGCTCCCAGCGCAAGGACATAGTGAACTTCTTAGAGAAAGAGAAGCGCCTAGTTCCCAACATTCGATTCAATTTCATGTTCGGTTTTAAGCGGATGATTTATGAGAAGACCGGTGTTTACGAAATAGATCTTTTCTTCGATAAACTGCAATACAGTCATGACATATTTTTCGGTAGTAAACGCGGACAGGGAAGATTGGAGCTGGATTTTCCGACTATAAGCCTAACTGATCTTGTTCTATCAAAGCTGCAGATTCACAGGATTACAATGAAAGACTTGGTTGATCTCGACTTATTGTTTCTACTACATGACCTTGGAGAGGGCGATTCCCCTGAAACTATAAACGTAACGAGAATCGCGCAGGTGCTGGCTGAAGATTGGGGATTCTGGTATGATGCCCACTCGAACTTGAAGGAGGCGATTGCTGCCTGCGATACTCTAAGCTCAAACGGCAAAACTCCGATTGCCCATTACGAGACAATCAAGTTGCGCATTGAGAAACTACTTACCGCAGTGGATGATGTTCCAAAGTCTGGGAACTGGCAGAAGAGAGCTAAGGTTGGCACGGCGAAGCCATGGTATAGAGAAGTGGAAGAAGTCGTCAGAACTTAAAGATGATTCGCTTATCCTGACGTAAACTGGAAGCTCCTAACCCCTTTCTCGTCAAGATTGACTATAACCCCTTTCAGAATACCTTCGGAATATTCACTGCCAGGGTTCACGCAGAGGGTTCTTCCTATCTTGATCGTTCCCTTTGATTCATGGATATGTCCGTGAAGACCGAGTAAAGGTTGGAATTTTTCTATTGCTGATCTGACAGCTGTACTTCCAACGCTAGTCGGGATGGGCATCCCGTTTCTCAATATGTATTTGGGCGGATCTACAGTGCCGTCGACGGCGGGAGCGACGTCTATGGTTGACTTGTATGGAGGCACATGGAAATTGAAAATTGAGTTAGTGTGGTCAGGGATTTTAGCAGTAATTTCTTCAATCTTCTCTGCCAGCAATTCTTCGCTGCATTCGCGTGGTGTCTTCCAAGGAGTATGGTTGCTGAAGCCTAAACTTACCATCGTCCAGAGTCCACCGAGACTGACGGTTTGTTCTTCAGAATTGACCATCGACGTTTGGGTTTTTAGAAATTCCACGATTGTGGGCGGATCATCATTACCGCCAGTAACATATAGTGGGACAGCGTTTTCGAGTTTCGATTTGGCCAAAGCAACCCAATTGCCAATCCGTTCCAGCGCCAGTCTTTCATACAGTTTATCGTATTCGTCGAGATCTGCCTTGATTTGATTCCATTCTTCTGGGGTCGTGCGGTAGGGATAGAAACCAAGGAGACAAATTCGATTTTCTACATCCTTAACTTCGGCTTGGGTTGTGGAAATGAATGTTCGACCTAACAATTCCGTTTCAAACCTGTCGTTAGTATTCTTGATTGGGATGACCGTTTTTCCTGTGAGGTCACCTCCTAGAATTAGCACGTCAGCCTTGTAGAAGGATGCAGCTTTGAGAAATTTCGTAAATGTTTTGTCTGATCCGTGTATGTCTGTAGCAAAGAACAGACGGAAGAAGTCCTTGTTTAGCCACGTGTTCAATTATGCAGTCAACTGAAACCCGCATCCTGTTTCGATTACTATAATCTTGTCTTCTGAATGTGAGTGTTCTAGAGCAGGCCAGACAACAGCCTTCGCAATGGTGATAATCCCTTTGTCTCGCCTATTTGGAAGCTGAAAATACAGTGCGCCGCACCCTTAGTTATACACTTGGGCTCTTCAGACTTTGTTACTCTGCCATAGCGTTTATCCAACCATGCTGTTATCCCTCCGCGGATAACGTCGCATGTGGGTCCGTGGTTAGGGTCTCCTTGTGCAAATATTGATGTATTCACTAGGACCGTGAATATTTCGCAACCATCGTGTCTGATCTTCGCGTAGTGGAGTTCTGGTTTGCCCCAACCAAGCGAGGTCATGTACCCCTCGATCTTTCGCCAGAACTGTTCTTCGGAACCGGTAGTGAGGTCGTGATCGGATATCGCGTGTGCCGCGGCTGTACCCGCTTCGAAATTGAATTCCTCGGTTGCCTTCGCGTGTTTTTGGAGCAGATCCTGATGCATTCCGGACAGAATTCTACTCCATGTGTCCGGTGGTACGGACTCCGTAACTTCCGTTAACCGTGTTTGGTTCATTCCGAAAAACTCCGTCGGGTCGTTCGCGTTCTTAGTGGTTTAAGTCTTCGCGAGCACGTACTCTAATTTGGTTTGGATCGATTTCGAAGTTCAGTTTTCGACCACACTTAGGGCAGCTCTGTAGCATCTCGGAGATGGGTGGTTGAAGTGAGTATGCCGAACGGTTCGCTTTGTTGCCGCTTCCATCTTCGACGCCGTCGATTCCTATATGGTAGAGCAAGGCCCCGCAGTCTGAACAAACAAAGTTTATCCCGGATTTTCGAGACTCTAACTCAGTAATCGTGATCTGTCGATTCGCCATCAGTTAGTCGCCTTATCTTCAGCCAAATTAGCCTTAAGGTATATTAATGTACTGTTCATGATACATCCATGTTCTCGTTTTGTTGTGGAACGCTTACACAAAGCGTGCATGCACTTGCATCTAATAAGATTCATGTCTAACCTCGTAATATGGTTAGTTCGCCGATTATTTTGCCCAACCATATTTTCCTCTCATTGGCACGAAAGCAACGCCGCCTAGGCTTTCATGACTGAGTGTTCCATCAGATTTTCTTTTGATTCGAAAAAGTTCTTGGTAGATTTGTGGTTCACCAACGGGGATTACTAATGTGCCCTCGACGTTAAGTTGGTTGATGAGTGCGGATGGAACTGTGGGAGCGGCACTTGTAACAATTATCACATCAAACTTTCCATCGTCTTCGAACCCGCCAGACGCGTCTTTACACTCGAACGTGACGCGTTCTGAAAAGCCCAGTCTTTCGATGTTCCTCTTTCCTACCTCCGCCAATTCGGGTATTATTTCAGCAGACCAGACGTGACCCCATTGATCTTTCGGTTCGGCTATGGGAGCAACGATCTCAGCATAAACCGCGCTCATGTAACCGCATCCACCACCCACCTCCAGAACTCTGTGCCCCAGCTTCATTTCTCCGTATTCGCAAAACATTGCGGTCATGTGAAGTGCGCTTGTAGTTTGGCCGAACCCGATTGATATTGGGCTGTCTACGTAGGCTTGGGATTGTGCTTGCGGAGATAGAAATTCTTCTCGAGGAACTTTCATCATGGCCGCCATGACATTTGCATGTCTAAGGATTCCCTCGGCTATCAAAGCCTCGACCGCACGCTGTCTGCTTGCCACAAAATCCCGCGAACCGTTCAACTTCGGCTTTTCCTCCTCTTCAGTAAAATCATCACAATTGCTACAAATACGACCACGCAGGCGCCCGCTATCCACTGTAAACTTCCATTGCCCGCTTCAACCATAGTTTGCTCCTGAGATATGTTCGTCTTTGATTGCATTGCCATCGTCGAGTTCGAAGCTACAGTTGCACTGATACTGACCGGAGCAACGAACAATTGCATATTGTAGTCAGGGTTAGCTCCAAGGTTGAAGTTAGCCGCGAAGAGTGGGTAAGCCGTCGCGTTTGTCATAGCA
>DASQZS010000287.1:0-3394 GCA_035638535.1 Candidatus Acidiferrum sp. | reverse complement strand
TCATGGATTGAACTTATCCTAACGCATTCAACACGCAATCTGGCCAGGATTACTCTGACGGTTTCTGTGTCATATCGGAAGGAGCGATTTCAGAAGGTCACAGAAACCCTAACAATTCTTTAAGAACTTCAACAATCACGATCAATCGGGCCCGTAGTCTAGTCAGGATTAGCGCCTCTTTTCATAACTCTAAATTTTTGTGTTCTAACGTGGCTTAGTTCACTAAAGATGTAGTTAGGATTAGTCTAACGATTTCCGTATCACATTAGAAATCCTCTAAATACTTCTTGACGGCTTCACGGATGACAAAGGATCGCGATGGAACAGTGTTTTCATCAATGAGTTTGTCGATCCTTTCCAGAAATTCAAGTGGAAGTGTAGCCGTGATGTTAACTCTTCTCTCAGATCTATGACCTAGCAACATGCCCAAGTACTTAACCATCAGCGATTGAACTGGTGAATGTTTTCAAATTCTCTTGCCATATCAAATTCTCTTGCCATATCAAAGCCAACTCGTAACCAACGTAGCAGTCAATTGTATTTGGATAAGAGTCCCCAACCTAGATCACACGTTCTCGAGCGTGGAACGATCATATGTTATAGGTAAACATAGCAGAACTAGGGACTGGTGTGCTAAATGAGAAAACTGCTCGAGGATGCCTCACAACGTGCCATTCGTTATCTTGAGCGTCTTGATGAGCGCAATGTTGCTCCAACTCCAGAGGCGAGATCACAACTCGCAATGCTGGAAAGCGATTTACCTGATAGCTCTATGAAGGCTGACGATGTACTCAAGCAGTTGGATGAGTTCGTTTCGCCGGCAACGATGGCGATGGCAGGACCGCGTTTCTTTGGCTTCGTCATAGGAGGTTCGTTGCCTGCAGCATTAGCAGCAAATTGGCTTGCCGGAGCTTGGGATCAAAATTCGGCATTTTATGATGTAACACCAGGTACAGCTTTCCTGGAAGAACTAGCTCTATCCTGGCTCATTAAAATTTTCAAGTTGCCAGCGAAATCTGGTTGCGCGTTTGTTACTGGCGCTACACTCGCCAATTTTTCAGCGTTGGCTGCCGCAAGACATGCTGCTCTTACACGTGCGGGTTGGAATGTGGAATCAGACGGTTTGATTGGTGCTCCGGAAATCAAAGTCGTCGTCGGTGCCGAGGCTCACCCGACTCTATTCAAATCGCTTGGACTTCTTGGTTTAGGAAGAAACAAAGTTACTAAAGTGCCAGTGGACTCTCAAGGACGGATGCGCGCCGATGCGTTGCCATCGCTGTCCAGCAATACCATACTCTGTGTGCAAGCCGGAAATGTGAACACAGGAGCATTCGATCCGATCCAGGAGATTTGTAGACGCGCCCACGATGCTGGAGCTTGGGTTCATGTTGATGGGGCATTTGGTCTCTGGGCATCAGCAGCTCCTACGCGAAGTTACTTAACCAAAGGAGTGGAAGAAGCGGATTCTTGGGCCACAGACGCTCACAAATGGTTGAATGTTCCTTACGACTCTGGACTAGCTTTCGTGCGAGACCCCGAAACGCTACGGGGTGCTATGGCTGTTTCAGCTGAATATCTGCCGACGAGCATGGTCCACAGAAATCCTTCCGATTTCACTCCTGAACTATCTCGACGCGCTCGTGGAGTCGAAGTGTGGGCGGCATTGCGTTCTCTAGGTCGCACCGGGTTGGCTGATCTGATTGAGCGCACGTGCCGCCACGCAAGACGCTTTGCTGAGGGTTTGAGTGAGGCCGGTTATGAGGTGCTAAACGAAGTTGTTCTCAACCAGGTTCTTGTCTCATTCGATGACGCTGACACGACTAACAAGATTATCGCTGAACTTCAGGCCGATGGCACCTGCTGGTGTGGCGGGACCGTATGGCAAGGGAATACTGCGATGCGAATCAGCGTTTCCTCATGGGCAACTACAGATTTGGATGTGCAAAAGAGTTTGGACGCCATGTTGAGAATCGCGGCAAAACACCGCAAACGTTGACTGGATTCTCTGACTATTCGCAGCTTCGCGGTTAATTTTGTCTGAGCGAGAATCCGCATGCAAATTCTAGGAGAATTTCTGCACCCGCCTTTGACGTGAGTGTGCCCACGTCGAGTGGCGGTGCGATTTCCATTATGTCAAGTGCTCGTACGGAACGATTCTTGCCTACTTCAACTACTCCGCTTAACAAGTCTAGAGTGCTAAGCCCCCCAACATAACTTGATGCACATCCAGGAGCGAACGCGGTATCCAGCACGTCGATGTCGACACTAACATAGACCGCGTCAGTTCCATCCGTCGCTGCATCTATCGCTTCCCTGACGACCGTCTCCATTCCTTTTCGACGCACGTCCAAAGGAGTGTAGGTTCTGATTCCACTCTTCTTCACGTAATTGAGGTAGTATGGTGAATATCGAAATCCGTGCACCCCGATCTGTGCTATGTTTTCTCCGCGTATGGGCGATCCAGGAATTTCTAATGCTTCTCTCACCCAATAGCCTGATTGTGGTCCTTTCATGCTAGCTCGGCAGTCAAAATGTGCGTCAAAGTCGATCAACCCTACTCTTTTCTTGTCGCCCAGGGTGTTCGTTAGTCCCTTTATGCAGTAGGAGGTCAAGGAGTGATCCCCCCCTATTATGAGCGGGCAAATTCCGCTTTTGAAGACCTGAGCTAGTGACAACTCAACCCGACGATAGGTTTCAGTGGCGTCCATCATATCAACCCGAACGTCTCCGCAATCAACTATCTTCAACTTGGACAAATCCGCCTCGAGTTCAACGTTGAATGCGGTATTCGCGTAAAGCGTATCCCTAACTCCTTTCGGGCCTAGTCTAGTACCTTGCCTTCCAGTAACAACGCCGCCGTCGAATGGTAGCCCTACTATCCCCAAATCGGCTTGCTGTTTATGATCCCATTCACGAACTACCTCAAACATCCAAGTTAGGTTTCTGTCAGGCATGTAGGCGGATGACCAATTCGAAATAGACACCGGTCGGAGAAAATCCTCTGACATAAGAAGTCGCTCGCTTAGTCACATGTAACAGATGCGTATAGGAGCATCGAAAGTCTTAAGAACTTTCTTAAGAACGTCTCTACGATACGTTTGTCTGGTTCACGGAAAGTTTTCGTTCGCGACGCGACCGGTTTCGTAAGACAGGTTTCAGTACTTGATTCATTGTTTGCTAATATTGGCTTCATGTCGCTTCCATTAGGACTACTGACATTCATCATTGGACCGCAGCTGTTTCCTGGAGGCGATCTTATCTCAGCCACTGTTCTCGCTACGGCTCTTTCCGTTTGTAGCACGGTAATGTATATGCTCTTCACCTGGACGATGCCACGATCAGGGGGAGACTACGTATGGGTAAGCCGACTTGCTAATCCTGTGTTGGGGTTTGT
>DASQZS010000286.1:0-3690 GCA_035638535.1 Candidatus Acidiferrum sp. | reverse complement strand
CTTTACGCTCAACATAATGATGCGAATGTTATCGTTCTTCCAGAGCACACTGAAACCTATCTAGCTTTTTGCAGTAGCTTGGAACCTGCTTTTGTTCGGAAGCTGAAAAAATCGTTTCTCACCAATTCCATATTGAGTTTTGTCTTGCAACACTATCTATCAAGGGCGCAAGCTACCAAGAATATGGCCAGATTGGAGCCGTTTCTGGATGACTTTCGGAAGGGCATATCAGAAATTGTTGAAAAGTTTGGGGACGCTTACGAATTAACCCCAAGTCAGACTCAGTCAATAGTTGAAAATGTCGCCGGCCAGGAGGCACGCATTTTACACTACCTTGATCCTGCTCGATTGAAGAGCCTTTTTGACATTGACATTTCAACCATTGCGGATGTAGGCGAAACAGTGCTGGATGTAGCCAAGGTCATCCCCATCCCATTGCCTATCGGCACTTTTATTGAATGTGCTAAGAAATTGATTGTCCATGAGAAGTTCAAGAAAGAAAATCTAAACTTCGGCCTTTCGCTTATGCTTATGCAACAGCTGCTGAATACGAAACCTGCTTCTCAGGTTGTGAATTGTAAGATATGCAATCTGAGTGTAGCAGAAATTGCTAATATTACCGACGTCAACGTCCAAGACATATTCAATCGTGAAGAACTTTGCAGAATGCACATGATCGACTACGTGCACGTTCGAAAAAAATTCAATCTTATTGGTCAAGATTTGATCATAGCGGTGAAGTGCTTTAAAATGGAAGACCTTACCGCAGACTAGCTGTGTAGAGAACCCCTTTTCTTTGTCCCTAGAAAGCTAGTGTATTGAAATTTGCAAATTCCTGAAATATGAGGAAAACCCCGCATGATGACATTAATTCAACCATTCCAGCCAAATCCAAAACTCCCATGTAAAAACGCGAAAAAGGGGGAAAACGACAAAAACCCGCACCATTTTACCAGTACAGAGCTGTGCCAACACCATAGAGGCGTAGACGATCAGCCGATCCGGTCGCAATCGTTAGACACTTCAGAGACGGAGTATAAGACTTCGTCAAACTGTTTCATAAAGCTCGATGAATTATAAGACAGCGTGATGGTTACTGAGTAGGATGCGTGTACGCGCACCGTACGCAAGATTTAACGGGTGACGTATTCGAATCCTAGTGACACGGATGCGGTATTCGTTGGATAAAGCGATAGAAGTCGGTCAACCTGCCGTCCAAGCTTCCGTACACCATATTCTCAAGGAAATAGAACGGAACCAATCCCTAGCTGCGGCGGATCATCTTATCGTCCGTAAGCCCAAGGACGACCTACCTGTCGTAGCCCACGAGCTAATGAACGAGCTTCCTCAATTCATCAAGAATAATCCTGGAACCGCGAGAACTGTTTTCACGACCGTCATCAGAATTGGCCTCAACTTAGTGGGACGCGAAGCCGAGGTGGCTGCCTGGACGAAGCCAAGCGTCGACAGGGCTCTTTCAATGTTGCGAGAGAATCTCCGACATTTGGAGACTTCTTGGAGAGCGGATGCGATTAACGCGATTAATGATTACTTGGCGGACATGTCGAGCGTCAACTCTGGCGACAGTCTGCCTGCACTTATGGCGGAGAGAATTCAGAAGAAACTAGGCAACGACCGAACGGTCGCACGCTTCATCGATGCGTATGCAGCAGTTGCACGGCAGACCGTTTACTGGAGGATAGTTGAGGAGGGCTATGGCAAGTTCGGGAATGATTATGCTCGGGGACTAGAGACCCTCCGACATCTAGGATTCGCGCAAGTTTCAACCAATCCCGTCCTAGCCGCGAAGGCTTTCGACGAAGAATCTGCGCTGGTTAGGAAGCTCAAAATGCAAATCGATCAGACGCCTAGATGGAAGGAGAACCCTCGCGGCCATGGCCACGATATGGTTGTCGCAGGCACTCTACTCGCCTTGTGGTCAAACCTAGAAATCTTCCGGCCATTGGCGGTTCTCGTCAAGAATAGGGATTACATGATCAGTTTTCAATTAAATCCTAACGTCGCTGACGATTTAGCGCGAAGCGTCGACGACGCCAGGAGAGTCTATGAACTGGCACGGGAACACTTGACTAAATACGATCAAGATCTCGGAGTTGAGAAACCCGGCCAGCTTCCGCCAAACATCGTATTCAAGGTCGCTGGCAGTTCGCCAAGTGCTCGTCAAATTACTAAGGAACTGAACGCTTTGGGAATAGGCACGAATCATACCGTAACATTCTCAGTAGCCCAGGAAACGCGATTACTCATTGATGCACTAGAAGGGAAGGCCGAAGCGTTGAAGGCAGGCAATTCGATAACTCGAACCTACGAAACTAACATGGGCGGACGACTTGTGAGCCATCTTCGCGAGGAAGAAGCGAAGAGAATCCTGGTCGAAATCGCGGCGCGGAAAGGCGAAGATGAGGCTAACAGGATAGCGCTACAGATTGCGAAGAAATTGAACCTAACACCGGCTGAAACCGCGCGTGTCGCGGGCGCATCAAAAGTTGCAGAGAAGGCTGACATAGTCTGCGCCTACAAGAACATGAAGTCATTGGCGCACGAAGCGTTCCTCGAGGCGGTAGCAGCCGCAGGCTTGAGCGACGATCAAGTTAAGCAGCTTGAGATGGACCTGAGGAAGGCGGGGACGCTGGTAGCTAAGCGAGTTTACTTGACATTCTATGAGCAGACAAATCGGCAGAAATGGGAGGAATGGCTCAGCCTTAATCACCACATAGACAAGGCCGAGGCCGCACACATCCTAGACTCCATGGATGTGCTCCCGGCTTCCAAACGCATCCCAGAAGACACGCTTGACACGATGGTGTCGAGGAACATGTGTAACACCGAGTTTCCGAATCACGCAAGAGCCGTTCAGCTCTACTCCGAGGAGCCAAGCTTCAATTTGGAAGCATATAGAGAGGCAATACTCCAACCGGTTGACGTGGACCTTGTGAAGCGGCTAAGCGCAGTGCGCGATTTCGTCCGCGCCTATCAGTACACGGATGAGATCCGCCGACTGATTTTCGACATCGGCGCGACGCAATCTCTTGCAGACCCTGGTTTCGGTGGAGTGAAGGAAGAAGAATGGCGGGATTTCGGCCCGGTGTGGAAGACAATGAACGAGTTCAAAGAAGCCTACGATAAGTTCCTAGAACGCTGCATTCAATTAGCCAGTATAGAATTATGAATGTAGTATCCGTGCATTCAGCTGGTCTACTGAACGAGTGAACATTTTTTCTAATTGTTGTGAGCTATGGAATGAATCCGATGGTCAGACGCGTTTCTGTAACTGCTCTCTAAAGCGGTTTAGGTCGTGAACGGGTATAACTTTCAAACCGAATGTGCCACTGATTTCTTGTTGAAACTCCACGAAATCTCCGTCGTTGCTCACGAAATTTGTAAACCGTCGGAAGCCTATAGGGTAATTCGTCTCGACTAATTCCATGTTTCTGTAAGTTGAAGTAGAGTCCTTCTAGGACTTGGGCACTCAATATTTCTCTGACGGCATCTTCAATCGAATCGGTTAAGAGCTCGTTGAAGCGTGCGCATAGCTTATTCGATGATGTAACCTACGATCACTGTTTCTTCATTAAATCGTAGTCAATGTATATCCATATCACACTGGCTACGAATATTATGATCCCCGCGGCCAGCCAGGGCGCATACGTGTAACTGGTTCCCACAAGC
>DASQZS010000285.1:0-5267 GCA_035638535.1 Candidatus Acidiferrum sp. | reverse complement strand
CTCAAGAGAGGGTGGCCCGTCCCCCTTCTTCTCTGCTATGCTCATGATGCTTGAGGACTTGGATGGCTGAATATGTGAAGGTTATGAACGCTTTTGGCTTGTAGGTTAATGGGGATGATGATTGTCGTCTCTTAGTCCTTTTCCAAATTCTTCGGTTCTCTGGTCAAGTTCTTTTTTGGTGAATATCCCTTTCTTAAGCAGGATTTCTTCAAGTGATGAGAGCCAGCGTTCATAGTAACTCCACTTCTCATCCTTTTCGTTATGTTTTGAGCTCCATTTTTTGATTTCGTCGATCAAAGCTTTCCTAAACTCATCCCAATCATACAATCCCTTCTCATGTAGCGCTACAGCCAAACCGAAGGTTTTGCTCTCCCAAGGGGATTGGAAGACGAGTTCACCGTTTTTTCTTGGCAATGCTATCTGGCCGTCCATGTTGGAGATAAGTCGCTTGACTTTTGCTTTGTCTCGGCGAAATGCTTTGGATTTGTTTTTCGTTTTCCGCGTCTTCATCGTCGTTTTCCGTTTCGGTTTTTCTTTTTGTGTGTCAGTTGGCCTACACCAATCATGGATTCTCGTGTGACGATCGATGCGAGCCGAGCTTCGGTCATGCGCTCTGTTCCTTTCGGTCGTTCGGGGAGTACTAGGTATCGGATTTCCGCGCTGCTATCCCACACTCTGATCTCTTTCTCGGAACCGATTTCGAAGTGGAAGTCTTCTCGAAGAGCTTTGCGTGGTTGAATTACCATTTTGGAACGGTATTGGGGGCTCTTGTACCAATTCGGAGGAAGACCGAGCACCGGCCACGGATAGCATGAGCAGAGCGTGCAGACGACTACGTTGTGCACCGTTGGAGTGTTTTCAACTACAACCATATTCTCACCTTCCATACCACCTATCCCTAATTCTTTACAAGCGGTCGTTGCGTTTTTCAGCAATCGTTTCTTGAATTCAGGATCCACCCATGCTCTAGCAACAACTTTGGCTCCTAACATTGGGCCGATGTCGTTTTCATATGAGGAAATCAGCTTTTCAATCGCATCTGTACTCACTAAACGTTTCTCGAGAAGGAGAGATTCCATCGCTCGTGTTCTCGCGGCTAAATCAGATTCCTCATGCTTATGCGAATTATCGATTTGATTAACGCCAATCTTTGATTTCATAAATCGTCTCTCATAACTTGCATGGCGATTTTGGTGCTAGGGTTTCTGAAGGTAGCTTTCCCATAAGTCCGCGTGTAATGTCTCATTGTCTTCGGCAGATTCTCCCCAGATTGCTTTCGAGTCAAATCGTACGCTGTATACGTGTTCAGGATTTTCTCCCTTACCATGCGCGTTGGTATCGGGTAGAACGAGGATTCCATGCACCCTCACGATTGTCCCAGCTTTTCCTCTTAGATATCGTGGAAGGCGTGTGTGGCCGGTTGGATTGATGTTTCGCGTGAGAACTTGGTCTCCGACCTTAAATTTCGGTCGACGTGGCACGTTACGTTGTGTCGAGCTGCCTTCATGTATTAGCCGAAGAGCCTCCATCACTTGTTTTGAATCATGAAATCGAGGTAGAGCCCTCCGTGGATTTCGTTTGAACAATCGTGTGCGTGAATCATACTCCTTCCGCGTGATGACACCTTTTTTCAAGAGATAAAATTCGACAGTGAAAAGCCAGCGCTCGTAGTATCTCGCCGCCAGATAGTCAGCAGGTTTCATATTCTCGATACAATGACGAAACTCGTCACCGTTGTACAGCCAAGCCGGTTTAGCGTGGCACAACGCGAAAACAATTCCTTCCCACTCAGAATGAAAAGTTGGCTCATTCTCTTCTATTTGAACGGGCCCGAAACCCTGCATCCCGCCTAAATCATGCACACCATTCATTCTGAAACATTCGAATAATTACCCTAGAATCCATTTAACTCTTTCAAACGGCCACTACCGATTAACGACATATCAATTATGTTAGTGCCTTCAGTATGTCGGCTGTCTTCCTCACCCTTCCAATCCTCTTCAAGACGAATTCAATCGAACTGTTATGCGCTTCCTTGGAACGGTCTGACATTGCATCCTCAGCAAAGATTTGCTGATAGCCATACTCGTATGCGAACCTTGCAGTGCTCTCAACTCCATAAGTTGTCGCGATACCTGCAAGCACTAGTGTGTCCAGTCCTCCGCGTCTTAGCCGAAGATCTAAATCTGTCCCGTAGAATGCTCCCCACTGACGCTTCATTATAACAACATCAGACGGGGTAGGCCCTAATTCTGGTACAATCTCCGACCAATCTGCCGGTACCTCTCCCCTCGAAGGCATCACGAGGTCAGCAACTGGTTGGAGGGCTGTCTGCTTGGAGAAGGCGACGTGCACAAGAAAGACCGGCATATTGTTCTCTCTGAAGGCTTTGGCCAACTTCGCAGCGTTCGATACGACGGTCTTCACATCATATGGTTCAGTCGGCATCGATGCAATTCCCTTTTGAAGGTCGATTGCCACAAGACACGTTTTTCGCTTGTCAATAGTAAGATCGGTCAATTTACTTCACACAATGAGTCAGCAAAGAACCGTCTGCGACAGACCTTGATCACGTCAACCGCGGGCCTTCGTCAAGATAGAGCGACTTTACCATTTTTGATGATAATGTTGCTATCTACTGACAGTGTCGCTTTCGTTATCACTCCTGGAAAGTAGAAGTCTGTTTTGCTTGCGCCTCCGACATCATCATTGCCGCCAATCGCTACAGTTATGGCTCCTGCAACAATACTGTCCTGTAAGAATCCGATCCGAGCCTTTGGATTCAGACCGATTCCTAGAACTGCAACTCTGTCTTTTTCGCCTGTAGCCTTATCATAGCTCGCCTTCAGAACGTTTGCGTTCAAGCGTGCTTGATACTTCTTCAATGTTCCGTCCTTGAAGTCAAAGCGGATTCCGTTAATCCATTTGCCCACATAGGGGGTTGGCCTATCAAAAACTATTCTTCCCTCCGCATAACTCTCATCAGGACACACTAACAGGTTGCCTCCTGGAATGTTTGCTACGTTTCGTCCGTGGTCTAAGTCATCGTTGTCGACTATGCAATCTTCCGGGTAAGCATCTCGACCTGCCAATCGTAGACTCAGATCCGTTCCATTCGGAGCCGTGATGTGGACTTGGCCGTTACGTAGCGAAGCAGCAACCTTCACCATTTTTTCCTTAAGCGCTTCATAGTTGATGTTAGAAGCAGCGAGTAGCATACGTTGCCAAGCAGTAAATGAAATATTGGAGCCTCGCGCGCGTTCCCTAGAAGCATAACCTAATGCAATTCGCGCTGCCTTCAAGCGATAACGTTTAGCCCTTTCATACCATTCAAGATTGTAACCGACAGCACCATGGAACCTTGAAAGGTTCTTCCAGACTTTCGTGAAATTGGCAGGCCCAGGAATGAATACATATCCCTTCGCCTTCTCCATTGCAGCCCATTCATGCTCACCAACCTTTCCCAGCACATCTTCCGAAAGAGTCTCGATACGTTTCCAGAATGCCTCCTCGTGCTCGAACAGAAGCATCGGGCGAGCACCCAGCTCACGCAAATGATAGATGAAAGCATCAGCGATTGGGAGGCCATGGTCCCATGTTTCGACGATAACATCGTCACCTGGCTGAATGCTAAGAGTGGTCGATAGAACATTCTTCGCTAAACTATCATAAGAGGACATGATTCCTTGAAGACGCTTCTAATCTTTAAAGATTGAATCTTCGGAGGTGTTCGACCGACAAACAAGTGAAGTATTGGACGACACAGCGCTCTTTCAGATCAAGCTCCCGTGAGTTTTTAACTATGAATCTCATCACGAATTTCGGAGCGTGTAGTTATGGTCAGATCTGTGGATACGCAAGATCCACGAGTCCTCGAGCAATATGTAATTGAATTCCGCAAGGATGTGGATTCGCGCGTGAAAGATTTGAGTGAGCAGATCGATATTGTAATCATAGGCGTCACCTTTCTAACGGGCCTAATTACGGGAATATTACTCTCGTAATTAGATTAGATCAACGTCGTCGTTTCACCGTGAAATGGTCTTGAAGTATCTGACGGTTTGTTCCGTTGTGAAAGACGAACCGTATCTTCCAGAATGGGTCGAATACCATCGGCTTGTTGGAGTAGAACAAATATGCTTGTATGACGGAGGTACATTTACTGCCGCATCAGTTCTGAAGAAACAGATCGCGGAGGGATTCGTGAAGATTATTATGTTTCCCGGAGCAAATGTTCAGCTTTCGGCGTATAATCATTATCTCAAACATTACGGCGACCAATCGCGTTGGATCGCGTTCATCGATGCTGATGAGTTCGTTGTACCGAAAACAAGCAATGACCTGAGGATTTTGCTACAGAACTATGAGGAATTTGGAGGCCTAGGTGTGAGCTGGCTAATTTTCGGGTCATCATATCACATTTATCCGACTTCTGGATTGCAGATCGAAAATTACACCCTGCGTTCTAGGAATGATTTTAAGGAAAATCGCCACATAAAATCAATCGTACAGAGCGACTGTGTGTTAACCACTACCGGAAATGCACACGCCTTCGTGTACAATCCAAGATATTATTGTGTGAATGAGGCGTATGAACCGATTTCTGGACCATTTTCCAGGAACACCACTGAGGTAATTCAATTGAACCATTATCATCTGCGATCGTACACTGACTTCTTGAATAAAATGCAACGAGGGCCAGCAGACGGCGTTAGTTACCTCAAACCTGAACGTTTCTTTCAATGTGATCGAGTTGCAAATGAAGTGTACGATGACTGTATCTTGAGATTCGCGCCGTATGTCAAAGATAGATTGAGAAAGTTGTACTCATGAGATCATTTTTTACGTTTACAAATTTTTGAAGAATTTGATCCCACAATTGCAAAAGTAATTTCCACCAAATAAAAGCAAGGGGCCAATAAGCCTCTGAAACATTCGCCTTCAACTTGCATTAGTCTAGGAATTTACCGCAAATTATTTACAGTCTCCTAACGTATGTGATCGCGTTCGTTTTGACGAATGAAAGAACTAAACGAGACGGGTTCCGGAAGATTGTGGGGGTAAGTCTCGGAATAGTTCGTGAGCAGGGCGTTCGAAGTCTGATTCAACAAGCGTTGGAGAAAATCAAGAATCGTGAGTTTACCCTTCGTGGGAATTCGTACGAAGTGTGGTTATTCAATCACCGACTGACGATAGAAAAGCTTGCTAGGATGCACGTAGAAGTTTCACGATTCGATTACAGGCCGACGATCAGCATAGTTATGCCA
>DASQZS010000284.1:0-6471 GCA_035638535.1 Candidatus Acidiferrum sp. | reverse complement strand
ACGGTTTTTTGTTTTAGTTTGTTGTGATTTGTAGTTGTGTGTATGTGGATTGGCTGATTAGGCCGTTGGTTATGGTTATGAGTAATGTGTAGTTGCCGGGTGTTAGTGATTTGTCGGTTTTGATGTTCACGATGAGGTTTGTTTGTTCGTTTAGTGATGTTATTTCTTCTATGTTAGGTGTGATGATGATTTTTTGTGGTTTAGCGGTGTAGTTTTCTGTGTCAGCAAACTGAACCGTTAATGGTTGTGTGGATTCGCCTTGTATGGTGAATGTTAGGTTGGTGTTTTCTCCAGGTTTCATTTTGATAACTGGATTGTTGGCTGGTGGGGATATTGTGAAGTTTGGTTGAATGGAAGCGTTGACATATCCAACATTGTTTGCTGTGAGTTCCGTAAACCATACCTTATCTTTGGCTACGGCGAAGGTTAACGCATTATCAATACCAATAATCCTACTCGCGGGTGGATTTGAGAGGCTGTATTCTGTTAACAGTTCATGTGTAGTGTCCAGTTTAGCTAATCGGTTAGCGTAATGTTCGTTAAACCAGATCAGTGAGCCGTTCGCAGCAACAAAATAAGGTAAAGTCACATCTTGATAACTCACAGTTGAGGTTGGAAACAAACTCCACTCGTGGCTGTTCATGTCATAGTAGGCTAGGGTGGATGTGGCATGTTGAGTAACCCAAATCCCGCCTGGAACTAACGCTAAGCTTGTCGGAGCACGCAAAACAAACCCACCGTTAACGAGTTTCGGTGAGAAGGTAGTTGTATCAAATGACAAGAGTGATCCTGTCGCGCTTGAGACATTCCCCGCGTCAAGATAATAACCAGAAGTCGCATTTTCGAAGGCAATCTGGGTCGGTGTACCACCAAAACTGGTAGGCACAGCATATTCCGTAAGTTCGCATGCTGCATTGATTTGTCCTAACTTGGATCCGTACAGTTCGGTGAACCACAAGCTACCATCCGGACTGGGTGCGATTGTGTAAGGGAATGCGCCGGTCTCACTGATTTTGACAACGTAAACAGTCAAAGTGGAAGGATCGACGCCAACGATCTGATTGCCTAAAGCGTCACTTGCCCATATTCTTCCATTCCACATTGCTATACCCCATATGCTAGTTGACGAAGGTGAATATGTGACCGGCCAATCAAACTCAACTAAAGTTCCGTTAGGAAATAAGTGAGCAATTCCCGGAACGTCCTCTTCACCAAACCAAACTGAGCCGTCCGATACTGCTAGGATAGCATTTGGAGCTTTGTCGCCTGGAAGATGAAACTTCGTGACTCCGTCAAAGTGCGTACCAGACAAATTGGATATAGTTATCGTTGCCGATCCGATTTTTTCACCACAAGTTTGGGTCGTGGGAAGTAGGAACAATAAGTACAGTGATGAAACGATCAGCATGATCGCGAAAGTCAAAGCGTATAACGCTTTTTTATTGCGTATTCTGGATCACTTCCCTTGTTCTTTTATCAAGAAGGAAAATATACGTGTGAGTGTGAAGAGACTAAGAGGTCGACGCGCTGAATAAAATTGTGATCGTCGGAATAGTAGCAGCGTTGGTTATAGGGTCGGCTGTAAGTTATTATTGGCCTTCTTTGAGTGCACCCGCGAATCAGCCAACTGCTCAAGCGGTTGCATGCGTGAGACCTGCAGGTTACATCCTAATTATCGCTGATCTTCGGGGCTTCAACGATAGCGTTGATCACCTTCAAAAATATCCTAATGAACCATGGCCAGTCATTAGTGTCCATCGAGGAGATCAGGTGAACATACTCGTCTGCGACTTAGACGATTACTCGCCACATGGATTCGCCATACAACACTATTTTGATGCTGGCACCGCGCTGATGCCACATCAAACATTCAGTATCTCGTTTATAGCAGATCAAGATGGCACGTTTACTATTTACTGCACGATCTTCTGTCCAGTGCATCCGTATATGATAAGTGGGCAGTTAGACGTGACTGGATAGAGACTTTTTCCGGCTAAGAACCGGCAGCAAGTACGGTAATGGTACCATGCATCGTTCCTGGATGGTACTGGCAGTGATAGCCGTAAGTTCCAGGCGTCGTGAAGGTTAGAGGAGATGAAGAAGTTCCCGCCGTTACATCGCCTGTGTCGAAGCTGACGGGATCTCCTGGATTCGACGTTATGGTGTGATCAGCAGTGTCCTGATTCTTCATCACTATAGTGTTGTTGATGCCTATTACAAGCACGAAATTGGCCGGTGCAAAATTAATCGCGGCAACTCCCGAATTAATGGGTGCAATAACCGTAACTATTCTCCCTGCTATGGCTGGCGAGGACGACCCTCCGCTGCTAGATGAACTTCCTCCTACTGATGATACCTGAATAAGTCTAGGCTGAAATCCAGGAATAACTAGGACGGCAGCAATTGACATGCCTATTAGAATCCCGGCAATTGCTAAAATTGCTAGCGCAGGTCTGTTAGGTTCGAGTGCTTCACTCATTTTCTATTCCCTACTAATGAACCAGTGACGCAGTCCATATCAGAAGCAAATCCAGAACGAAGAACAAAGTTGTGCCAAGGAATAGGGCTTCCCATCTGGGTCGGTATTTCAATTCCATATAGAAGATCACAACGGCGGCGGCAGAGCTGAGAGCGATAATTGAGATAACTGAGTCATGAAGCGCCGAACTACTTAGCGGGATCACGTAATACGCTACGACTTCTAAGATAGTTGCTAGCAAGACGTAAACCCAGACAGCCACCATAGTTCCTACTCGCATTTTTTCTTCCTCCATTTCAAATTAGGTAGAGCAATGGGAAAAGGAAGATCCACACGATGTCTACGAACGCCCAATACAGAGCGAAATATTCCACAGCGTCATGATTTTGCGCCGTGAAGCCCCCTTTCAAACCTTTCGTGATTAGGAACACCATGAAAGCCAGGCCGACGAGAATGTGTGCGGCGTGGATCCCTGTCATGAAATAGTACGTGCTCCCTGGAAGGCCGCTTGCGATATTGAATGAGGGATTTTTGTTGAGTAGATCCCACCATTCATACATTTTGATTGAGAGGAAAGTTGCGCCTAATGCGAAAGAACCGATCATCCAGCCCACAAATCCGTTCCTGTTTCCGTTTCTTATCGAATATAATGCCATGAAGACAGTCATAGCGCTAGAGAATAGGAGAAGAGTGTTGAACGTTGCTAAGTGTATATTGTGAATCGATGCGGGCGGAGGCCAGATAGGAACGTTTTCTCTGATGAACAGGTAGCTCCCAATGATCGCCGTAAAGAGAATCATTTCCCCTGCCAACGTGAGCCAAACCCCAACCCTGACGTGTGACATGTGATTTAGCGGCCATTTTTCTCCAGGAGGTTCCTCGGGAACTTTGAACAAGCCATACAAATCATCTTTGAACCAGACTCCAACTCCCCAAAACGCGATTACAATGCCGACCAAGCTGATGGGAAGAGCCCACACGAGTCCTGCAAAGAAGAGCGCTAACCCGGCTGAAATTAGAATAGGGCTGCTATTGAGGGGAGTTGAAGCGTGTGCGTGTGAATGAACGCCGCCGTCAAGAGCAACGCTTCCAGTCGCGTATACGGCTGGATAGTTTTTCACGTACGCTTCGGCGTCTCCCGTCCATTCGGGTGAGGATACGTTCCATGGGTTGGGTCCTGATGGTTTGCCGAAGGTTGCCATCTCGATCATTGCGTAGAGAAGAAGAATTTGGGCTAGCCCGAATCCCCAAGCACCAATTGTCTCTATGAGGTTTAGTGGCCCCCATCCTGTCGCCGGAAGGTAGGTGTAGATTCTTCTGGGCATTTCAAATAGAAAAGTCATGGGCAAGAAAATCATGTTGAAGAACACGAATGATAGTATGAAATGGATTTTGCCGACTTTCTCATTGTACATTCTCCCGGTCCATCTTGGTAACCAGTAGTAAATAGCACCAAAAAGCGCGAACTCAGCGGTACCGACCATTATGTAATGGAAGTGGGAGACGACTTGGTAGCTACCTCTTAACTGAACATCAAGGAAAAGTGACGAGTCAAATACGCCTGTAATTCCACCAATTATGAAGGTTGCGATTGAACCCAATGCCATGAGCATTGGCGTTTTGAATTTAATGGCGCCTCCAATCATCGTTGCCGCGAAGCATAACACTATGACGCCTGACGGCAGTGTGTTAATTTCCGTGTTGGTAGTGATAAATTCCCTCTGGAGAGCGTTGATACCCGTCAAGTACATGTGATGAGCGTAAATCGCGAAGCTGAAGGGCAGCATACCTAGTGCAAGAGCCAAGAAGATCGCCTTCTTTGCGTAGAGAGGTCGACCCGAAAAGACCGAGAAGATTTCTGCGGCAGCACCTAGTCCTGGGAGGATTACAACGTAGACTTCGGGATGTCCGAAGAACCACCACATGTGATCCCAAAGTACAGAGCTACCTCCAGCGCTGACGAAGAAGAGTGATCCAAGTGCCCGATCGACTACTAACGCAAGTGTGCCAGAAAATATGGACGGAACTGACCATAGAAGCATCAGCTGCGTGACTAAGGTGAAGAAGGTGAATGGGGGCACTTTCATCCACGTCATCCCCGGAGCTCTCATCACAAGAATCGTCGTTATGAGGTTCACGCCACCCATAGTGAGAGAACCCCACAGCATCAGAAGACCTAATCCGATTAATGTCTCGCCTCCTCCGGGGAGGAATAACTTGGAATTCAGTGGTGCATAGTTCGTCCATCCGGCAGCTGCTGCCCCACCCGGTACGAAGAAGCCTGATATTGCGACCAATCCGCCGAAAGCGTACATCCAGTAGCTAAAGGCGTTGAATCTTGGGAATGCAACATCCTTGGCGCCTATCTGTAATGGTATGAAATAGTTAGCGAACGCTGCTCCGAGCGGAGAGAGGAACCAGAGCACCATGATCAAACCGTGCATTGAAACAGCTTGGTTGTACGTAGCGCCGGTTAGGAAATTGTTCAGTGGGAATGCGAGTTGAGTTCTCATGAGAATAGCGAGTATACCGCCGATAAAGAGGAAGTAGAATGAAGTAACAAAATAGAGTATCCCGACCTGTTTATGATCGGTCGTAAAAAGCCAATATTTTAACCAACTAGCGTGTGGCTTACTTCGTGCTGAGACCTGTTTCTCGATTGCAGTGAGTCTCTTCTCTATTTTGGATAGTCTCTCTTCAACTGACATTAGGTTCCCCCCGGAACTGTTGACGCATACCACTGGCTGAACGTGGCCGGATCAACTACCGAAAGCACGCCTATCATAGTAGCGTGTCCCACTCCACATAGTTCGAAGCATTGTACTGTGAAATTACCGGCGTCAGTTGTCTCTATCCATACTTGATTAACTCTTCCAGGAATCGCATCAGTCTTAACTCTAAAGTAAGGAAGGCCGAACTGATGATAGACATCTCTAGACGTCACATTGAAAACGACAATTGTGTTAGTCGGAACAACAACCAAATCCTCCGACGTAAACCCATCTGGATAGACAAAGGTCCACGCGAACTGGTGAGCGATTACGTTGATGTGAAGGGTATTAGAAGAATTTGGAACCGTGGACAAAGAATTGTATGTGGCAATACTTTGACTCCCGACAGTGATCAAGACAATTGCCATGAGAAGATAGATGAGGGCTGCGCCTCTCCACTTTGAATCTCTATTTTCACGTGTCCTAGGATCAAGTGGTGAAAGTGACGTCTCGATCTTTGAGCGATATCTAAAGCAGAAATACAGTATAACGGCGAAGGTGACAGCTCCACATGCGACACCCAAGTAGGAATACAGTGCATAGACGTACTCCCATGCTGCGCGTGTCGTTGGAACCTGTAAAATGACAGACTGAAACGTCATATCGGCCTCAGGACGTGAGAGCAAATAGATTTAACTTAAAGCACATGCCCCTTACCTGTTAGGAATTTCCTGCTGGTTCTTCAGAATGCTTGTCGCCACGCTGAAGATAGTTATGCCATGCCCTTGGTTTCAAAGCGACGGTCTCCCGCCATGTCTAGCTGTACGATCATTAGCTTGGAGATCAAACTCCGATCACGCAGAATTCCAAACCCTGATCGAACTCGAGGAACAGAATGGAACTAACTCAGGACACTCGCATGATCGAGCCGAATTTCTAAAGAAAGCTTCCTCTCCCAACCTGCATTTTTGTGAACTGCGAAACGGCCACGTGCTGATTCACTTCACCGAAAAATCTTGTCCTTGCGTGAAAGCCGGGCTGACGTCACTTTACACTGTGTCTCAAACTTACCAAAGTAACGGAACCGCAACATGGAGAGTTTTAATTCCAAACCGCGCGGTTCTCAAGAAGATGGTAAAGGAAATCAGGGTTGCAGGTGTCAACATTTTTGTTGAAAATGTCAAACCCTTAATGTCCAACAAGACTCTGACAAAGAAACAAAGAGAGCTTCTTGAGATTGCCTATCGCAAGGGTTTCTTTGATGTACCACGACGCGTAAAA
>DASQZS010000283.1:0-6514 GCA_035638535.1 Candidatus Acidiferrum sp. | reverse complement strand
AGTGATCAAGCAGAGTATTCTTGAGGCCGTCACGACAATGAAAAAGGAGATTGCCGAAGCAGCAGATCCGGTAATCGAGAAAATCAAACGTCTTGCGTTGGAAAGTACAAAGGAAGGCGACTTAATTATCGTCGCCGGCATCGGCAATACCGCCGGAATTGCTTAGGGGGAACATGAGTTGAGCAACACCAAACCTGCAACGTTCTACGCATACCTACTCATCGCCTTCGGACTTGTCATTCTAGCCATTTCGCTTTGGGCAATGCTTCAAGCACTCTCCTATTACCAAGCCGGACAATTCCCCCAGTTCTTTGTATATGGCGTAATGGCTTCAGTGGGAACTGTACTTGCACTGTCATCAATAACTCAAATGAGACGAAGAATGGTAACTTTGCAGCACATGGCGATTAGGGTGTTAAGCACAGTTGTCTGTGGAAATTGCGGATTCAAAGTCGTACGTACATTCACCACCGGCGACTTCATTCCGAAAGAAGTCGGTCAATGCCAACAGTGCAAGGGCACGATGAAGGTTGACCTCATCTACGCGGAGCAACCCACACAGCCCCAGAAAAAGAGCTAATTCGTAAGCACACGACATCCATCTGGCGTTACTACTAACGTATGTTCAGCTTGAGCAACGACACTGCCGCTTACCTCAACTAGCACAGGGTAACCTACCACGCAACGATTAGAGATTAATTCCTCGAACGCCAACTTTGATCCTCCAGAATTGAAAACCCATCGCGCGGCAAAAGGCATAGTCTTGTAATTGTGCTGCAAAGTATCGGCAAGTGCAACGGCCGCTTTTGATTTGGCACCTTTCGCTCGCACGAATCTGTAAATGAACGCTTCGTCAGCCTCTTGAACAGCTCCATCAGCATCCTTTCGCGTGACGAAGGGCTCCACGGCATATACCTCACCAACTTCAAATCTTCCACTTTCGATGCCTGACACGTTCGGCACAGACTTCCCAGCATGAATCCGGTAACGTTCGATTTTATGTCCAGTGAGGTTGCGTATGGGTTTGAATCCGTACCGATTTATGCAACGCTCAACGATGGTTCCGATATCAGACAGCTTTCTTCCCGGCGCAATCGCCGCGATTGCCTCCTGCAGCGCCATTTCTGCGGCGACAATCATCGAATCGTACGTTGGCTTAAGCGAGAGAGTTATCGCAGTGTCAGTTATGTATCCATCCAACTCTACACCAAAATCGATCTTCACCAGTGAATCGTTAGGAATTACGGATTCATCTTTCCAGGGACTCGTATAGTGAGCAGCAACCTCATTCACGCCAACGTTACATGGAAAAGCCGGTCCAGCACCGAGTTCTCTAATCTTCGCTTCAACCGATTCACACACCTCCAGTACGCTCATATTCCGAATCTGAAGGTTCTTGACGAAACTTCGCACGTCAGCAAGAATCCGACCTGACTTTACGAACTTTTCTACTTCTCCATCGGTCACGTATGCCAAACCTTCTTTAGATCAAACGCAAAGCATCTGTTTATTTAGGATTCATAATTCCGATGCCTGATGATGTGAGGATACTACTCTGGATCTGCGTGTAGAATGTCAGAAACAAAGAACGAAGAGATGGTGGTAACTCCCTGGGAAGTTACGGGTAAAGTGGATTACGATAAACTCGTCAAAGATTTCGGAACACAACCATTAACAGCAGAGATTCTTGAACGCATCAAGAGGCATACTGGCGAACTTCATCCGCAACTGAAAAGGAGGATTTTCTTTTCCCATCGCGACCTCGACTGGATTCTTCAACGCTACGAAGCTGGCGAAAAATTTGTTTTGTACACAGGCAGGGGCCCTTCGGGCCCAGTACACATCGGTCATCTCGTACCTTGGATGTTCACTAAACACCTCCAAGACAAATTCGGCGTTAAACTCTATTTTCAGATGACAGACGACGAGAAGTATCTGCACCGAGACGATTGCACTATAAGCGACGTGGAAAAATGGACTTATGAAAATATCCTAGACATCATAGCGGTTGGATTCGATCCTAAAAAAACTCGAATAATAGTAGATAGCAAAAACATCGACACTTTGTACAAGATCGCTGTCCGCGTCGCAAAACATATGAACTATTCAACCATTCGGGCGACTTTCGGTTTCCAAGACAGCACTAACATCGGCATGATCTTCTTCCCAGCCTTACAGGCTGCACCAGCATTCATAGAATCAGAACTAGTCGGCCATAACGTCCCATGTCTCATACCCGCGGCGATCGACCAGGACCCATACTGGCGTGTGACGCGCGATGTAGCGCCTAAACTTGGATATTACAAGCCCGCACAGATACATTGCCGATTCGTACCCGGACTCGGAAGGGCAGGAAAAATGTCCGCTTCAATACCAGAAACGTCAATATTCACTGTTGACACACCCGACAAAGCGGCTAAGAAAGTGATGAATGCTTTCACAGGCGGACGCGCCACGATCGAAGAACAGAAGCGACTCGGTGCGAACCCTGACATTTGTTCAGTCTTCAGTTATGATTATTTCCTCTTCATGGACGACCCTGAGATCGAAGATTTGAGATTCAAATGCCTGGCGGGCGACATCATGTGTGGAGACTGCAAACACGTCTTAGCAGATAGAGTGAAAACGTTTCTGAAAGAACACCAAGAAAAAAGAGAGAAAGCAAAAGACAGAGTTCAAGAATTCTTGTTCGATCCGAAAGACAACTAAAATGCAACAGGGGCAGAATAATTGGTCGAGATGAGAGAGAACGAGGCATCGGTACTCAAAAGCCTCCAGAACCAAGAAGGCAGAGCTTCTCTCAATGATCTAGTAAGAAGCACCACGCAAAGCGATGCGGCCGTTACCCGCGCTGTCACCGCACTTCAGGATCAAGGGCTCATTCAAGTTACTGAAGTGGAAAAGACAACCCTCGCACTCACCCAAGAAGGGATAGAATATGCACGAGACGGCATGCCGGAAAGACGCCTTCTACAAGCAGTTTTGAAGTTGGGTGGTGCGGCGAAATTGGAGCAAGCCGCCGAATCTGCGAAAATAACAGTACAGCTAGCAACTATCGCATTAGGCTGGCTGAGAATTCTAAAGTGGGGGCAGGTCCAAACCGAAGGACAACAAACCCTAGTCAGAGCAGCGAGTAATCAAGAAAAATCTAGTGAAGAAAGAACCCTTGAACTCCTTGCGTCCAAAACGGAGGTGTCCGATGATCAACTGCCACAGGAACTCCTCAAGAGCGCTGAAACTTTACGGAAGAGACGCCTTCTAGTATTGAAGAAACGAACAATCCGAAACATAGAACTCACCGACCTAGGCTGGAAGACGATAAAAGAAGGAGTCAGGGTAGCAGAAGAAGTTAGTGAACTCACACCAGAACTAATCACATCCGAACGCTGGAAAACTGTATCTTTCAGAAAATACAACATCACCGCAGAAACAAGTCCGTCGTGGCCTGGAAAGAAACAGCCTTACCGCCAATTCCTCGACGACTTGAAATTCAAATTGGTGGAACTCGGATTCAAAGAAATGACTGGCCCAACGGTTGAACTGATGTTCTTCAATTGCGACGCCCTCTTCATGCCACAAGATCACCCAGCCAGAGAAATTCATGACATATACTTTGTCAAGACCCAGAACCTAGGCGACTTATCAGAAGAAGAACGGTTCGTGGATCGAGTCTGTAAAACCCATGAAAATGGTTGGACAACCGGCTCGACTGGATGGAAATACAAATACTCCCGCGAAGAAGCAATGAAACTTGTTCTTCGAAGCCAAGGAACAGCGCTTAGTGCCCGAATGTTAGTAAACAAAGACCTCCAGATTCCAGGAAAATATTTCTCCATAGTGAGATGTTTCAGACCAGATCAAGTCGACCGCACACACCTAACAGAATTCAATCAAGTAGAAGGCATCGTTGTAGGTCCAAATCTTTCACTCAGAGATCTCCTGGGAGTACTAGAGCGATTCGCGAAGGAGATTGCAGGTGCAGATAAAGTCAGATTCAAACCTGACTACTTCCCGTTCACCGAACCTAGCGTTGAACTCCAAGCATACAAAGAAGGTTTTGGCTGGTTAGAGTTCGGAGGATCAGGCATTTTCAGACCCGAACTAACCCTTCCGCTCGGCATCAAAGTTCCAGTGATCGCGTGGGGAATAGGGGTGGATAGACTCTTCATGATGCGATCCGGGATCGACGACATCAGATTACTCTTCGCTCAGGACTTAGATTGGATCAGAAAACAGAGGGTGATCTAACTTCGTAGCAATAACCGTCACGATGGGTGACCTCGAACAACTCGCTGGATTCAAGCTACCCAGAAACAATGACGAACTAAATGAGCTACTATACTTTGTAAAATGCGAACTCTCCGGGCCAAGCCGGACTGAACAGATTGATGAAAAAACTGAACTCCAACTTGAAAACGTCGATACCAACCGACCCGACACATGGAGTGTTGAGGGAATTGCTCGGGCACTAAGAGGAATCCGTGGTATCGAAACGGGGATCAAAAAATATTCACTCTCAAAGAACCCTGCGGTGGACATATTCGTAGATCACGGACTCCTACCAATAAGACCCTACATTTCATGTGTGATCGCGAAAAAAACCAAATTGACAGATGATATAATCCGGGGCATAATTCATCTTCAGGAAAAACTTGACCAAAGCTACGGCAGGCGTCGAAAACGATCATCAATCGGGTTCTACGACTTCGATTTAATCCGATCCCCACTAACCTACGGCCTAGCCGAACCAGACGCGATCAAATTCGTTCCATTGGATGGAGACAGACCCTTGTCACTTCGAGAAATCCTCGACAGCCACCCGAAGGGCCTGGAGTATGGCTACATCTTAAATTCAAACAAAAGAATGCCCATACTTCTCGATGCTGATCGAAAGGTCCTTTCCTTCCCACCGATCATAAACTCCAATGATCTAGGAAAAATCACCCCAGAAACAAGAAACATTCTGGTTGAAGTCACTGGAACGACACAGGAAACAGTCCAGAACACGTTAACCATCCTCACCACTGTCCTCGCCGACCGAGACGCCAAACTCTACCCCGCACGAATCCACTACAAATATAGGAAATCATCCGTAATTCAAACACCCGATCTTCGTGAGCGGACAACACAAATCGCACTTGAAGATGTGAATAGATTGATGGGCGTCACCCTGAAACCCAAAGAAATCGTAAAGCTACTCCGCCGAGCCAGATATGACGCCAACGAGCCCTCTGCAAACAAGATGAAAGTAAAGATCCCATGCTACCGATTGGACATACTACATCCAGTAGACATCATTGAAGATATCGCCATAGCATATGGGCTCAACAATCTTAAGCCACGATGGCCTACCGACATAACCGCCGGTGGACTCAGTTCAATCCAAGAATATGCCGACAAAATCAGATCATTGATGATCGGCCTCGGATTCCAAGAAATAATGACGTTCCAGATGACAAACCCAGATAAGCAATTCACCAAAATGAACCAACACACCAGCACACCCGACTCTGTTGAAGTTATGAATCCTAAAATCACAACTATGACTTGCCTTCGATCGTGGCTCCTTCCAAGCCTACTTGAATTCCTTGGAAACAACACGCATGTCGAATACCCGCAGAAGATATTCGAGGTCGGGACCTGTACGGTTCCACAGCCAATGATGCCAAATCGAACGGAAGACAATCTGAAACTCGCCTGCGTTTCAACTCACGCCCACGCTAACTTCACAGAGATGAAGTCGAACCTTCAACCGTTAATGACAAACCTCGACCTCAAATTCTCCCTCCAGCCTGCAATCAATCATTCCTTCCTAGAAGGCCGAGTGGGCAGCATCCTTATCGGCGGAAAGGATGTTGGAATAATAGGGGAGATCCACCCGCAGATACTCCAAAACTGGAAACTTGAGGACCCGGTGGCAGCATTTGAAGTAGATTTGGAACAGCTCTTCAATACCATGTCTACTCCCACACAACTCGAGAGACGCCAGAGCCGCCCACCTCCGAGAGAACCAACTGAGCAGGGCGTTGCCCTTCCATGAAGTTTGCGTGTTAGTGTCGTGGGCGATAACGGTTGAATCAGCAACCCTAATAGGTTCATGATTCACCCGTGCGGCGAATCCGCTCCAGCGAAAGTGGGATAGCGTGAGATCATAAGAAAACCCATAGTTCGTGATCGCATTTGGATACTGAAACCCGCTTCAAATTAGCAACTCAAGAAGCTGAAGAAATCATTACGAATGAAGAGCTGAAGGCACTCCTCGAAACGAACAGGCGACCGAAAGCTTACTGGGGCTTTGAAGCAAGCGGCTTAATGCACATCGGCATGGGATTAGTTTGTGGCAAAAAGATCAAAGACATGATTCAAGCGGGATTCGACTTCACCATCTTCCTCGCGGACTGGCACTCATGGATTAACAACAAACTAGGCGGACACATGGACGACATCCGCCTCTGCGGAGAATACTTCAAACAGTGCTTCACTGCGATTGGCATAGACCCGACTCAGGCAACGT
>DASQZS010000282.1:0-7639 GCA_035638535.1 Candidatus Acidiferrum sp. | reverse complement strand
TCCAATGATGAGCTTTCTAGGAAGATAGATACAATATCGGCAGACCTGCAACGACAATTTGACGACATCTATCGATCACCGCCTATTCGCCTCTACCTGGCACTGAAGAGACTGCTCGGACAGCTTTAGAGAGAATGTCATCAACAAGAATCCACTCTTTAGATGATTAAATATGCACTAATCGATTCAAACTAACAGCTAAATCCCAAATTCACTTCGGGAATGCAGAATGCATGTCAAGTTGCGTTAGACATTATTCACGAATTTCGATGCCGGTGTACATGCGAATATAAGCCCTCCCAGTTTATTGCGAGATCTTGAAATCATCTAGTAATGTAGGTGGTACTCTTGGTTGCAAGTGTGCTGTCGGTTAACGTAGCGTTACCCTGTACTGTAACGTGGAACGAACGAGAAGTTCTAACTGGGATATTCAAGCGACCCGTCCTCGGACGCGTTACGGTTCGAGAATTGGGATTAGAGGGGGATGGCCAAGCGGATCTCACGGTACACGGTGGAGTTGGGAAAGCAGTGTACGCTTACCCATCTGAACACTATGACTATTGGCACCATGAGTTGAAACGCGACTTAACATGGGGCATGTTCGGCGAAAATCTAACTACTGCAGGATTGTTGGAGGATTCAGTTCGTATAGGTGACCGGTTTCGCGTTGGCTCAGTAGTGCTGGAAGTGACACAGCCTCGATTCCCATGCTACAAGCTAGGCATCAAGTTCGGAAGCATGGAAATGGTGCAACGCTTCCAAGACAGTGGAAAAAGCGGTTTCTACTTAGCAGTACGATCAGAAGGTGAAATTGCAGCCGGAGATCCAATAACCCTCACAAGTTTCGGAGATGGATGTACCATTTCCGAAGCGTTTCGATCACAAAGATAAAGTAGGTACAAAAAATGGTTGCGAGTAAATTCCTTCCGCGAAAAGATTGGTGAATAAGTTCCTCACGTGAAGGAGGAAACTGTACGCTTGGCTTTCTGTGCGGATAGAATCTTTACGGCCGCTTTAATATCCTCAAGCTCCCGACTTTGGTCATCAATCATGCGTTGCTGTTCTTTGATAGCTTCGATGATCAGAGCAACAAGATGTGCGTAATCTAAGCTCTTAGCGTCTACACCGTTATCCTCATAGGTTACAACTTCGGGCACAACTTTGCCTACTTCTTCAGCGATCAAACCAATATCACGTCGACCCGAATCCTTCCAGTCGAACGTAACCCCACGTAAGTCTGCAACCTTGTCCAACGCATCTTGGACCTTTCGAATGTTCGTTTTCGATCGCCGAGAAGACAGCTGCCCTACAACACTCGTCGCTCCCGCGCCTCGAACTATCGTATTCGCATCACTCTTGTCTCGTACGCGAGGACTAACGAATCGGCGTTTCATCTCTGATCGACCGATCCAAGACTGTCTTGAGCTCTGTATTTAGTTCTTATCACTGAATGAAATCAGAATAGGGTATCAAATTGTCGCAAAACATGAAGATCCTTCGTACAAGGTACGCGAAGCTAGAGTACAACTGTGCATCGCGCTGCTGAATTAAGAGAAGTAAAAACCTGCAATATTCAGCAGGCATGGTCCGGTCTGAACTATGAGGGTACCACCACTGTAGCCTTTTACGGTTATTGTGCCTCCAGAACAATTATCAATAGAACCGCTATTCATGATATTTCCAACGTCGACGAAAATTGTGCTACCGGATCCATTTGTGATTATTCCAGCATTATTCATGTCGCCAGTTGAAACCATAAGCTCACCGTCAGGCCCATTGTTGATAACGCCGTTAGCGGTGTTGTTGACATCCCCAGTTTCAACAGTGATGTTGCCACGGTTATTGACAATCGTGCCAGAATTTATGATATCTCCTGTAGGCGTAGCTAGAACACACGCCTTGCAATTTACCGTCGCGCCATCAGCGATGGTAATTCCACCCACTGTTTGAGCGCTACTAATTGTTACTACTCCAGAATTAATTTGAACATCATCCACTTCCGTCGGTACATTCCCCGATGACCAATTTCGCGGATTTTCCCAAACACTCGTCCCCCCATTCCAAGTCACAAGCTCAGAATTACCCGCCTGAACTTGAGCGATAGAAAACATAAACGGAATGACCAGTATCAAGAACAAAACTAGAAACGTTACGTACCTTGTGAAGTGGCGATTAATTCGATTGAACAACCTGATCCTTCCGGGTATGCGCCTTACAATCTCTAGGAAAAAGGTTATTCGATCATTGAAAACTGTGCAAACGATGGCTGGGCCTATTCGATAATGCTCAAGATGCGAAAACTCTTCAGCGGTGCTCCCGATGAGTACGATAGATTGCTTTCGCGTCTGAAACTTCGATCAGACGACGAATGGAGAAGATCAGTCATTGAATCCCCACGCATTGGTAAGACGGCGTTCGTTTTGGACGTCGCGAGCGGAACTGGGTTGATTGCATTTGACTTCGCCCGAGAATTAAACGATCAAGGCAGGGTTATCGGTGTTGACCTGTGTATCCCTATGCTCAAAAAAGGAATAGCGAATAAGCCAATGCGAGAAGAATGAACGCTATACGATTCAATTTTATCGTTGGTATGCCCAACAGAAACGAAAATCCGGCTCGAAGACCTGACCAGTGATTCTCCTCATTTTTTGGACGTGTCTGAGTAGGTGGATATTTTCTACGGGTAATCGAATTGGTAGGCTTGCTTCAATCTTCCTCTAATACAGCCTTCAACTTTCGACAACGGAGTTCCACCATGTAAATGTAAAGGCTCCAACAGGTGCCGTGTTATGCCATAGTAATGGTTTACACACCTGTCAATAGCTTCTCTGGGATAGGCTCGGAAACGATATTTTCGTTGATACTTCAAGTAATGGTAAATCTCTGCACCTGTGTCAAAGTTTATCCAGCTTGGCTTCTGACCGAAGTATGTTCTTCTAAAGACATGTAACGGTTCCCAGATCCTAGGGTTTCGAAGAATTTCAAGGTGCTTCAAGTATAGTATAGTTCTCGACACGAACTGTGACGGTCCAAACTCGTTAACGAGTACCCTCTGACGAAACGAACATCCCGCCCTTATCGCTTCTCTAACCAGAGAAGTTTTGAGCATTACGAAGGGAGCGGAGAATCTTTCCACGTATAGGCCCTCCTCCTGACCAGGAAGCCATCCAGGACACCGTCCCATGGTATTTCTCCATCCAGAGCCGAAAACACTAGTACCATCAATAGAATGCAGCATAAACGATACAATCTCAGGGCTGAGGAGTTCAAGATCTGAATCCATCAACACGACCTTTTTCGACGGAACTCGGTCGAAAAGCCAGTCTAGAGTTTCGCCGTGGTGCACAGTATTCCGCAGAGGTATTCGAGGACAAGACATCAGATCAAATTCGTATCTCTTCATTAGAGTTGAGAAGTATTCATAACTTCTGTCTCTGAGCGGATAATCGAGTATCAGAATAGGCATCGGGGCATATCTAAGTGCGCTCATCAAAGCAAGAGTAGTCGGCAACTTGGTGCCGACATTGATAATTACGAGCTGTTCTTCCGATTCAGCAAGCTGACTCAGAGAATTCAAGATCATCCAGCAAGTTCTCCAAAGCAAAATTTTATCGTTTCTCCTTGCGGTCCCGCGAGGAACTGTCATTTATTGTAACGCGTGCGGTGCCAAGTACCCGAATAGTTTCAAATAATCTAACTAATTCTACGAGTTTAAATTTGGACATGAAGACATCACATAGCTCGGCAGAGTGGACTTCTATGACGCATGGACCCAAATCGTGTTCTGAACCGAGCAAGGCAACTTCACCACCTTCACAGTCAACTTTCATGAAATCGTATTCCCGATTAATATCGCCCAACTCGAATGAATGATCTAAAATTTCGACATTCCAGTTATTTCTGGCCGAATTTTTCCTAAGATGTGCTAGTGCCTCTTTGTCACATTCTACACAAATGACCTTTGACGCACCGTGGTTAAAGTAGAAGAACGCGGTCTCACCACATCCCGCCCCAACATCAAGAACCACCTTACCCTGCAACGAGAACTCTGGAAGATAGTACTCCATCCAGAGGTCCCATTCCGTAAGGAGTAGAAACAAGTAAAAGGGGGTCAGGGTCAACGTTGTGCGACCAATGCGTACAACCAATGCTCCGTCAGTTTGAACAACATTCCAAGTTAGCAGGCGCAGATATGCTGAGGTTTTCTTTCTAAAGTTTTTCCGGCTTACTTCACCTATAAACGGATACGATAGGACCATTCTTCTATTACGAATCGCAAGAGTCGGTAGCCACAACAGGCTGCACCTAGAAATGTGTCACAATATGTCTTGGCTCCGCATCAACAGACGATATTATCCGAACGTTTAGTTTGGACCTCTAAGCCATTCAAGCATCAGCGACAAACCATCGTCTAAGGGTACTCTTGGTTTCCAATTCAGGTTTGTCATGGCTCTAGAAACATCGTAATATTGAGAAAAAATTGGTCCCTTATTTTGTAAATCTTGTATGGGTACGTGATTAATCATCATAGAAATTTTTTCAGCAAGCTGTTTGAGCTTAATCGGTTTACCGGTGGAGATTAGGAACGTATCATAAGGTAGACTTGGAGCCTTCGCGCCTATCACTAGAGCATCAATAGCGTCGTCAACGTACAAGAATTCTCGAGTGTGACTGCCATCACCAAGCAGATCGATCGGATCATTGCTGATCGCCTTGCGCATGAACTGTTCGATAACGTTGGCATGTTTCTGGTTCGGTCCGTAGATGATTGAGAACCTGAACACTATGACCTTCGTGTTCGCTCTTCTAGCGTACTCCCTTACGAGCATCTCTTCGCAAACCTTGCTCGTAGCGTATGGAGTTAGAGGTTGGGATCTGGTCATTTCAGATATTGGCAAATCATCGTCCTGCACGTTCCCGTAGATGGAAGTGCTTGATGGGAACACGATCTTCCTAACGCTAAACCGAGTCGCCGCCTCGCAGATGTTAAGCGTGCCCTGAATATTGTTAAAGTAGAGATCGTACGGTCGATCAAAATTTGGATTATTGTCATTTATCGCAGCTAGGTGCACTACTACCTCGGGCATCGATGATTCGAACGCGGCGTTTACACTTTCTTTGTCACGTATGTCCAAAGAGACGATCTCGTCTGTACTTTGCAAATCTGCAGCGACTACATCCAAATTCATACCCCGTAATTTTGTCACGAGTCGCTTTCCCAGAAATCCGGTTGCCCCCGTCACTAAAATTCTGGAATCCACAGTAAGTCAGACTACACGAAGCAAACGTCGATATATAAGCCACCTCAAGAGAACCCACGAGAAATAATTCAAGATGTGCCATGAATCAAAGCACCGAGTTACAGCCACGCGTTGGAATAACTCCATTTCGCGATGCTAGCCAGTATGGATCCGACCCCAGCCCCGAATTCTGGAAAATTGGATGAGACGGATCGATGAAGTCTATCTGCATCGCTACACCCGAGATCGAACCGATGACTCGAGTTGGAGGTATAGGCACTCATTATTCCGCTTTAACAAAACTGCTTTCGAAGAATGGTTGGGATGTGACAGTACTACTCTGCACGCAGGAACTAATCAACCTTAACAGTATCATCGACGAAAATCGAGAGGAACCTGGACCACGATTTTATGATGCAACCGCTTTGGGCGATATAAACGGTGATCTCAACAAATCGAGAGCGGCCCTCCAAGGTTTTACGTTGAAACGAAGCCAAGTCATGCATCATGCCCTTCAAGCGTTGACCAAGGAGCGGGGCCGAGAGTTCGATTTAATTGAGTTCCCTGACAATGGTGGCACCGGATTCATTCCCGTCCAGATGAGACGAAATTACAGAGCCTATCATACTTCTCGGATTATCGTAAAACTTCACGGATCCTGGACATGGTCTGAGAGCGATAGACCATCGCTAACCCTAGAAGATCTAAAACGCTACTATATGGAACAATATCCATTTGAAAACGCAGACATCCAAGTATCATCAAGCAATTATCTATTAAATTGGTACCGAAGCCGTGGTTGGATGGTTAGATCAGACGCATCGGTATGCAGACTGAACCCCGGAGGGATTACACCGAATGATGTTTATCGAAACTTAACTGAACAAAACGAAATCATCTTCTTCGGGGAATTCGCTGAAAGAAAGGGCGTACAGGAGTTCATTGACACACTCCGCTATATCGTCCAAGTTGACATAGAATTTCCAAATCGTTACTCTGTAACATTCGTAGGAAAAAGAGCTGCAACTCCTTCCCAGAAAGAGATCCTAAATCGTCTTAAGAAATATGAAGTGAGCTTCCTAACTTTCCCCACACGCGAAAAAGCAGTCGACTACCTCCACAAAAACGCCCGACTGGTAGTGATACCGTCTCGAATCGACAATTCTCCAAACACAGTCTTGGAATGCATGCTAACGAAAATTCCCTTCATTACCTCAAGATCAGGAGGAATACCGGAGATGCTTGGACTCGAAAGTGAACTCTATGAAAACGTAAGCTGCTCAATTGAAAACCCAAGAAATCTTCCAACACTCATACAAAGATACTTGAAACAAGATAAGGCGTTCACCAACAAACTCTTGGACCTAGCCTACATACGCGGAAGATCACTAATCAACCACGAAAAAATTCTGCAATGGTACGAACAACACCTACACGAACCCAACGAGCTATCACAGAATCCGCACCGGGAAACACAACCCATCACAATAATAATACCCACAAAAAATGACCGCAAGTACTTAGAAACCGCTCTCAACGCACTGCTCAATCAGACCTACAAAAATTTCAAACTCATCATCAACGAATCCAAAATAGAATCAAAAAACTTCCTCGATCTAGAGAAAACCTTGAAGAAATTCCCCAATGCGAAATTAATTCAAAAAGAAAATTTCTCCCAAGGCGAAGCATTGAATCAAGCCTTACCATACGTAGATACGAAATACTTCATAGAAATACATGATGATAACATCTCTAAACCGAACATGATTGAAACCTTCCTCAGTGCCATGGAACATAGAAACGATGCTGCAGTCCTATCCTCATACATCGCCGTTTTTACTAACGACGAAGAAACAAAAATATTGGATTCGCTGAAAGCGCAAGCGAGCATACAGTTCGCTCCACTTACATGCTATGAACCAATCGGACCATGCTTCCCAGCATTATTATTTCAGAATACTCAGGGAGACGCGAATAGTATCTACCTCACGGAAGCGGTAAGAACAGTAGGGGGCTGGCTTGAAAACAAGTACTGCCCGAATGACTACGGACTCTTTCTGAAATTAGCCGCAGCCGGATACATCCTAGACGTGATCCCCGAAGTATTGTACTACTATAGGATGCATGAAGGAAATTTGTCAAAAGAACTAAAGAAAAACCCTCGCAGCAGCAAGGCAAAACTAGACCTCATAGAAAGCATCGTTCAAAGCCATCCAGAACTCATAACACGTAATTACCGAAGTCTCCATAAGCTCGTAGTAGGTTCTCAAACAGATCCCGCCTTGTACTTACTTAATTTTAAATTAGCGGAATTGGCGGCAAAATCACCTGAACTTAGAAGGCTCCTGGAATTTTCTGGAAAAATCCTACGGAAGACGATAGGAACTGACTCCGATTAG
>DASQZS010000281.1:0-6375 GCA_035638535.1 Candidatus Acidiferrum sp. | reverse complement strand
CGATAAGCGCTCCATTGCGCTTAAGGATCGATAACGCATTCGGGAAATTCTCTACGGCACGAAGTAATGTCTCATCTGTAGGCGTTCCGCCAGCACTCATAATCACAATGTCAGCCGCCTTCTCAACGCTCCTGGTGCAATACTCTCTGATCACCGCCTCGAGCTGATTAATGCACGACCGAAATGATTCAAGAGTAATTCGTGCAAGAGAACGGTCCTCGTTCAATACGAAACCTAGACCGAACAGGTCAGATAGTTGGAGGGCAATTTCTAATCGCTCATTATGAACCTCGATTGGTGTGAGAGGCCGCCTCCCGGAAACCTCTTGATGAATTGACGCTTCTGAGCCCAATCCAGGAAAAATCAGATCGGATAGTCCAGAAAATCCAAGAGTCGAATTTGGGCGGAGCTCCCCAAGCACGACACGAACGGGGGCGTCTACCAAGACCGAATTTATGGCCGGAGTAAAATCTGGTCGAACTCCAGAAATGGGAGTTGTCTGCGATTTAGCAGAATGACGAATTACACTGAGCCCAGTTTCGAACTCACTCTCCAGAAGAGTTGAATCAGAGGTGAGAAGAACTGTAATCCTATCTGGCTGAGCATCTAATTTTTTGAGTTCCGCTAGGAGCGAGCTCACCGATTGTCCAAGTAACTGCTTGTTTCGCGAGCTTCCAACCGCGACGCAAATGCGCTCCCCACTCTTTATTTTGGATTGAAATTCAGAATTCAAGGATACGAGGCGCGTTACTTCGGCGACGGGATCCACATTCTCTGTGTTGGCTTGCGGTTTCAGAATGTCGATCAGTGTTTCTTCAGGAACGCGGACGGCGACTTCAGAGGATCCGTAAGGGAGCCACACCTCGACCATCCGATCATCTACTTCCGACGATCGCTGATGAAATGAACCAAGTTATAGATCGACCGGTAAATGGTTCCCTATGAAAGGCTAAACAGCAGCTTCCGGTAATACCACCAACATGGTCAGACAAAAGATAGATGAATTTTGCAACATTTTACTTAGAACTGGCTGCATCAAATTCGGAACCTTTCAACTATCAAGCGGTGCATTAAGTCCGTACTATGTAGATCTCCGTTTAATCCCTAGTGATCCGGAAGCGTTCAAACGAGCTATCGGTTTCTATACAGTAACGCTCGAGCGAGTTATCAAAAGCTCAAGTCGACTGGTGGGTATACCGACCGCTGGAATGCCGTATGCTGCGGTTCTAGCCTTCAACTTCGCGAAACCATTCCTCTATCTGCGAAAGGAAGCTAAAGACCACGGGCAACACAGACGAATCGAAGGAATAATTTTTCCAGGCGACAAAGTTGTGCTCTTGGACGATGTTGTAACGACCGGCAAGAACATCATGGAAGCTGTAGACGCAATCCGCGCAGAAGGTGGCGTGGTCAAGGACGCCGTGGTCCTTCTTGACAGACAACAAGGGGGCAAAGCGCAGCTAATGAGAATGGGCGTTCGACTACGTTCTTACGCTACGATCACGCGGGTTGCTCAGGTGCTTCTTAAACGCGGAACGATTGACGATGAGCAGTACAAGGAGATTCTGTTACAGGTTACTGATTAATGGAAATCCATCCATGCGTCTACACGCGACGCATTAATGGAAATTCGACAATAACTTGATAATCCGCTACTGCATCGAACCGCTAGGTAAGTGGGCATCAGGAGTATCGCTTCATGGGAAAGCCGATCGCCAGCATCGTTTCCGCTGGGATATCCAAGTTCGGTGTTCGTGAAGGATTATACTGTAGAGAATTGTTTGCAGAAGCGGCAAAAGAAGCATTTGACAGCTGCCCAAACCTCGACCCGCGACGTGACATTAAAGCGCTCTTCGTTGGAATGATGAGTGAAGCGTATGAACATCAGGCGCACGTGGCTCCACTTTTTCTCGACTGGATAGGTCTCCTCCCTGTACCTGCGTTCAGAACAGAAGGTGCTTGCGCATCCTCGAGCGTAGCTATGCGGACCGCCATCTTTTCCATAGCGTCAGGAGCATTCGACGTAGTCTTAGTGGGAGGAGTGGAGAAGATGACTCATCTAAATACAACCGGTGTGACCGAAATCTTGGGAATGGCATCGGATTTCGCCTTTGAACAGTGGCATGGTATCTCATTTCCAGGCATATTCGGAATGATGGCCGTTGATCACATGCACAAGTACGGCACCACCGAGGAACAGTTGGCAAAAGTTGCCGTGAAGAATCATGAGCATGGAGCCCTAAATCCTAAAGCCCACTTTCAGAAGCGAATTTCCGTTGACGAAGTATTAGCCTCGAAACCGGTAGCATGGCCGCTGAAGCTCTATGATTGCTGCCCACGCAGCGACGGGGCGAGCTGTCTGATTCTAACCTCACCACGAATAGCCAAAAAGTTTACTGATACGCCAGTAAACATCATCGGAACCGGCCAAGCTCAGGATACTCTGGGACTGTTCGAACGGAACGATTTCAGTAGCATGAACGTAACGAAACTAGCCGCGCAGCAGGCTTACAAGATGGCTGGAGTCGAACCAAGAGATATTCAAGTCGCTGAACTTCATGACTGTTTCACAATCGCAGAGATAATTGCATACGAAGACCTCCAATTCTGTAAACCAGGTAAGGGAGGTCAACTAATCGATGAAGGTGCCACCAAGCTTGGTGGAAGAATTCCGGTGAATCCGAGCGGAGGCTTGAAAGCCAAGGGACACCCCGTCGGCGCAACCGGAACAGCACAGGCATGCGAAATCTACATGCAACTCACAAATCAAGCAGGACGCCGCCAGGTAGCCGACGCGCAGATCGGTTTAAGTGAAAATGTTGGCGGATCTGCCTCAACCGGAGTCGTCCACATTTACCAACGCGGGGACTAATTCATTGAAGACAACGACCACTGTAACCGCACGTGAATCAAATCCCCCCTTCATCCTTGACGAAGAAGGGAAAATTATGCCGACAATTGAAAATTTTTACAACTACTGCGCCATCGGGAAACTGATGGGGGTGAAGTGCACGAGCTGTGGGACACTCACCTGCCCGCCGCGCGGAATTTGCCAAAATTGTTTGGGCACAGGAATTGAATGGGTCCAATTGAAGGGCGATGGTGTTCTCTTAACGTACACTGTAATTCACTTCCCGCCAACGCAATTCCTATCCCTGGCGCCATACGCGGTAGGAATCGTTAAGCTTGAAGAAGGACCGAACCTGCCAGCCATGATCAAGAATATCAATTTTGATCACCTAAAGATCGGTATTTCACTACAAATCGACTTCGAAACCGCGGCTCCCGAAGAATGGCCGAAATGGCCCCGCTACTTCTTCAAACCGCGAACTTAATCAGCCTTCTCGCGCCACAAATATAGAGACGCGACCGAGCAGTAGGGATGCCAATTACGCGCAATCTTCCTTATTTTTTCGGCGTCAGGATCCTTACGTAACGAATACAGTTTGCGAATCGACATTTGGATACCCAAGTCGCCAACTGGAAGAACATCTGGGCGTCCAAGCGTAAACAACAGGAACATATGAGCCGTCCACGGCCCTATGCCCTTGACCTCGTCCAGTATTCGGATGATCTCGTCATCTGATCTGTTTTTCAGATCGTCCAGGTCCAATCGACTGCCCACGACTCGGGCACTCAAGTCTTTGAGGTAACTTACCTTCTGTGGAGAGACACCGATTCGTCTTAACTTCGAAGTTGAGATCATGTTGAGACTTTCAGCTGAAATAGTACCCGAACAAATCGCGTTCAGTTTCTCAAAAATTGATTTCGCAACTGCACCGTTGAGCTGCTGAGATAGTATGGATCCAACCAATGACTCGAATGGATCATCATCTACCTCGAAAGCAATCGACCCATGTCTCTTCACCAGCACGCGAATTTTGGGATCATGACGGGAAACATGTCTGGCGCCCGCTCGAAACGTTTGCGGTTCGCCAATGCAAGGAAACATGATAAATCGCAAATTACGTCTGACGTAAAAGAATTAGCGAATCTAACGTTCCCAAGACCTCCGAGTCCAGTTGTTCCTTAACTATTCGGATTGGAATAATTGTTGGCCCAAATTTAATAACCCAGGAATATGTGTTCTGGGCCAATTCAGAGGATCCCTTTGGTAATCGCTCACTTAACCGGCATCTACCCACGGTCCGAGAACGCTGTTGGAATTACAAGAGCATTTGACCGCGGGAAGGCTTCAAGAGAAGATGTTACAAAAGCCACCCAAACGGACCTAACGAGCCTAATCGCAATACAGAAAGCCGCCGGACTTGACTTGGTAGTCGATGGACAGCTCAATTGGCAGGATATCTTCAGGCCATTTTCAGATATATTTACAGGCATCACACCGGGCAGTCTTTCTCGTTGGTTCGATAACAACACCTTCTATAGAAAACCCGTCGTGAAGGACAGAGTGAGACTCGGAAACAGAACGGCTATCGATCTGTATTTCCGAAGCGATCTTCTCCCGAACAAGCAAAAGAAAGCAATCCTGCCCGGACCATTCACTTTTGCGTGCGCCTCACAAAACGAAGCATACCCGAACCTACCAGACCTGATTGATGATGTTGCACATGCGTTGCGTGAAGTTGTCCTAGAGTTGGAACAACGGGGCTACCGCTATTTACAGTTCAGCGAGCCATACCTAACTTCAACCACTAACAAGACGAATCTCCAATTTGTCAAAAACGCTTACGCTACACTGAGCCGAAGCGGAACCAAGAGTATCTTACACACCTACTTCAATAATGTTGAAGAGATTATCGTCGACCTCCTAAACTTCGCGGTCGATTGCATCGGACTAGACCTCTACGCTACTCCAATCGAACCGATACTGCAGTACAGTTTCACCAAAGAATTGAACTGTGGTTGCATAGACGGTCGGAATTCGTTAATTGAATCCGCACAGGACCTTGGATCACTCGTCGAGAAGATACAAACGACTATCAGCCCGAAAGCACTATACATTAGTCCGAACTGTGACCTCGAATTCCTACCGTATCAAATCGCCGAAAAGAAAATTCGGTTACTGACCGAACTAAAGAGCAAGGTGTCCTAGAAAATGAATAAACTATTTCCAACTCAAGAAATAGGCAGCTTACCAAAGGCCCCATGGCAACTCGCGTTTCTGCGAGGGAAAACAATCGAGGACTCCGACCTTGCTCACCTCAAAAAATGGTCACAAGTCATTGGATTCGAAGCTGAAGAAGAAGTACAACAATTGCTCAAGACTCCGAAGACTCCGGAAAGCGAGAAAAAGATGCGAGAAATCGTATCACTCTTCGGCATCCGCTTTCTCGAAGCAACTGGCCTAGATTACATTTACGACGGTGAAGCAAACCGCATTGAAATGTATGAGCATGCAATTAGAAATTCTCAAGGTTTCCAATTCTATGGACACGTGCGCGCTTTCGACAACAAGTACTACCGTAAGGCAGCGTGCGTGAGCAAGGCTGGATTCGGAAAACCCTATCATCTTGACGAGTATCGCTATGTCTCAGCTCATGCAAAAAGAAAAGTGAAAGTCCCGGTTACCGGACCATATACACTCGCTGAATGGTCATTCAACGAATATTACCAAAAACAGCTTTCGGGCAAATACTCAGACCTCGGCAACCTCAAATTAGAAGCTAAACGTGATTTTGTCCTAGATGTCGGCAAAGAGCTTCTTCGCCCAAATCTGAAGGCACTCGTCGATGCAGGCGCAGAATGGATCCAGATCGATGAACCAGCCCTATCCACACGACCCGAAGAGGTTCCCTTCTTTGTAGAGGCTTTCAACGAATGCACTGCAGGACTCGGTTGTAGGCTAAGTGTCCACATATGCTATAGCGAGTACCAGCAGCTCTACCCTTCAATTCTCGAACTGAAAAATTGCAGTCAACTCGCGCTAGAGTTTGCTAATCGCGACGACGAAAAACGGAGTGGATACAAGCTCGTGCAACAACTGAAAGAACTCGGAGAAACAAGAGAGATAGGCTTAGGTGTATCGGACGTTCACGTCAATACCATAGAAGACCCACAACTCATCAGCGACCGAATCATCTATGCGTCCAACATAATTGGGCCGGAAAAAATTTACGTAAATCCGGACTGCGGCCTCAGAACACGCTCATGGGATATCGTATACCAAAAACTTAACAGCATAACAAAAGGTGCGGAGCTCGCGAGACGGAAGCTTACAAGTTAAGAACAATCTATTCAATTTCAATTAACACAGAATCCTTCTTAACAGTCGCTCCGTCCGCTACACGAATGGACTTAACGCGACCGGATTTCGGGGAAACAATTTCGTTCTGCATTTTCATGGATTCAAGAATAAGCAGCGGTGCACCCGACTCCACGCGGTCATTCAAATTCACTAGAACGCTAGTAATG
>DASQZS010000280.1:0-3231 GCA_035638535.1 Candidatus Acidiferrum sp. | reverse complement strand
AATGCACTTCGGCAGACACGGATTGGTCAACTCTCTATGTGGAAGGGCTGTGCGTTCGCTAATGCTGCACGCAACGGAGTCTTTGCAAGTCTACTTGCCCGTGAGGGGTTAACTGGGCCTAGTCCAATTTTCGAAGGCGAGAAGGGGTTTCAAAAAATTGTGTCCGGGAAACTTCAAACCAACCCAGAGGAATGGACGAGATTCAAGATCCTCGAAACGTCGATCAAGTATTACTCCGCTGAATATCATTCCCAAGCAGCAATAGACGCTGCTTTACAATTACGGAAAGAAATAGCACGAGAACGAATACGCGAAATCAAAATTTCCACCTTCAAAGTAGCGGTACAAATAATCGGCGGCGAACCTGAGAAATGGAACCCCAAAAGCCGCGAAACAGCGGATCACAGTCTCCCATACATGGTAGCAGTTGCGCTCCTCGACGGCGAGCTCGGTCCAAATCAGTTCACGGATGAAAGGATTCGAGATCCACAACTCAAATCCATGATAAAGAAAATCAAGGTACGATCCAACCCTAATCTTACAAAAATTTACCCCAGAGGGATACCAGCAATACTAGAAATTACCGACAATACAGGCAAAAAATATAGGAAACGCGTCGAATTCCCTCGAGGTCATTACAGAAATCCGATGACAGACAAGGAGGTTGAAGAGAAATTCTGCAGGCTGACCAGGAATATGATTACGAAAGGCACTGCCGACGAATTTTTGCGAAAGAGTTGGAACCTCGAGAGCATTACAGACATTTCCGATGTGCTTTCTACGGTGATTATGTCTTCGCGAACACAATTGGAACAGAGATAACAAAGATGAGCAGCAAGAGCAAGGGTGGACTGGAGGATGTCATAGTAACCTCATCAGCCATTTGCAACTTGAATGAAAAAACAAACATCGTCGAAATACGAGGGTACGATCTACTAGACCTAGCTGAGCATTCGAGTTTCGAAGAGGTCTGCTACCTGCTTTGGTACGCCAGACTACCGTCTGCAAAAGAACTTACTGAGTTTACTCGAACCCTGGCGAATCATCGACAAATTCCTACGGGCATGATTGAACTTATCAAACGACTCCCTAGAACTTCGACGATGGACTCATTACGAACGTGGGTTTCAGCTCTCGCCGCTTATGATTCCGAACCCGACAACTCCAGTACCGAAGCAGTTCTAAGAAGAATAACGAAAATTACGGCTGTAATGCCAACCATAGCGGCAGCCGCGTACAGGATATCTCAAAGGCAAGAGGTGATTCAACCTGATTTGCAACTGAGCCATGCCGAAAATTTTTTGCGTATGATACTCGGAAAAGAAGTCAGCACTTCCCTTAGTCGAGGGTTCGAGAAGAGTTTAGTGCTCTACAGCGAACACGAGCTTAACGCGTCCACGTTCAGCGCCCGAGTTATAACTTCAACTCTCTCAGACGTGTATTCAGCAATTACCGCAGCCATCGGCACACTGAAGGGCCCGCTTCACGGAGGCGCCAATGAAGAAGCAATGAAGCTGCTGCTCGCCATAGGGTCTCCTGAGAACGCTGAGAAGTACGTCAGATCGCTTTTGGCTGAGAAGAGGAGAGTGATGGGTTTTGGTCATCGCATATACAAACTCGGCGATCCCAGAGCCAAATTGATGAAACAAATAAGCAAAGAAATTGGAGAAGAAACAGGACAAATGAGATGGCATGAAATCTGTGAGCGAGTTGAGGAAGTTGTAGCTGCTGACAAGAAATTGTTTCCGAACCTCGACTTTTACTCAGCCCCGGCCTACTACTGTTTGGGAATACCGATCGACCTGTATACGCCAATTTTCGCCTCAAGCCGAGTATCCGGATGGTCATCCCACATTCTGGAACAGCTCCAGAGGAATCGCCTCATCAGACCTCGCACAATGTACGTGGGTCCGAGCGGATTAAAGTATGTCCGGTTGGGCGAACGATAGCGGACCTTTGGCGATTTGTTCTAAATCACAGACTCAACTTTTGCGAAGCAACTTTCGAGATGCGGACGTAACTTTCTTGTCCAGATCACCGTAGGAATCATAATCGATGAGTCGATATAATTCATCTCTTGACATCATTTGACCCAATAATTTCTTCTGCGTGCCGGTCCTCTTTAGTTCTTGAAGAGTTTGCCTGACGGCAAACAGCATTGTTCTAAATACGGTCATGGGGAAGATGACGATTCGGTAACCTAATCGATTGAATTCTGAGACTGTCATGTAGGGCGTTTTACCAAATTCCGTCATGTTGGCAAGTAAAGGGGTTCTAATTTTTCGTGAGAATTCGGAGAATTCGTCCTTGCTTTCAAGAGCTTCGGGAAAAATTATTTCAGCCCCAGCCTTTACGTAAGCTCTAGCTCTCTCGATAGCGGAATCGAGGCCTTCAACTCCACGAGCATCGGTCCGCGCGATCAGTACCAATTGGCTCGACTCTCTAGCTATGATAATTTTCTTAACCATCTCAGCAACATCCACCAACTGTTTTCCGTCAAGATGTCCGCAGCGTTTCGGCATTATTTGATCTTCGATGTGTATTGCCGCTGCACCAGCTCTTTGCATCTCTAGAACCGTTCGCGCAACATTTACCGCCTCCCCAAATCCGGTGTCAACATCGACGATGACTGGAAGTGTGACTGCACTCGTAATATGTCGAACTGCGTCCGCCACTTCAGTAAGCGTTGTGATTCCCAAGTCTGGCAAGCTAAGCAAGTTGGCGAAACCTCCTCCTGAGAAATACAGCTCTTCGAAGCCAACATCCTGTGCAAGTCTAGCTATCACCGGGCTGAACACCCCGGGAGCGACAAGAATCTTCTTCGCAGAAATTCTGTGTCGTAAAATTGTGAAAGCTGGTTTCTCTTGAGGATATTGCAGAACAAATTTCACCCGGATGGATAATCACTTCTTCAGCGAGAGTCATCTTAAGTATTACGTGTGACGTCTGGAGACTTGATTTTAATTGAAGATAACTGGCCTAAAAACAACCGTAGTGGCCATGCCCTTGAGCAAGGTTACTCCAACATCTATTGTAATCTTCGGTGAATCTCCCCTGCTCTCCGTGTTAGTTGAAGTCACGACTGACGCGGGAATTACAGGGATTGGCGAATCACCGGTTGTTAACGGAGCAGAGATCTGCAAATCTATGATTGATTCCGTTAAACCATTACTGATCGGAGAAGACCCGTTTCAGGTTGAAAGGCTGCGTAAGAAACTCTACGCGCGGTTT
>DASQZS010000279.1:0-5376 GCA_035638535.1 Candidatus Acidiferrum sp. | reverse complement strand
ATCCTACAGGCTAGCTCAATGTGATCTGTGTCGATTTTTGACTACAAACTCTTTTTCCAGCGCGCTGACGTATTTATCCCAGACTATACTCGTCTGCTTAGTATCTTCAGACCTAGTCGGGGCGCCGCGGATTTTGTATTTCACCTTGAACCGCATATCTAGTTTAGTTTTTCTGGGTCCTTGTTTTGTTAGGCGATATTCTCCGATCTCATCAGCGTCCTGACCGATGTAGTCTAAATGCCATCGCGTGGGTCGCCTAAGAGACACGATGTTCACCGCGCACATTGATTTACCATTGCGTCGGAATGTCTCCAAATAAATAGCCTGGTGAGTTGTCTTATTCAGAATTATCCTTCTCGCTCTGGAACGAGTTAGTTTAGTATCATCTGGACTATAATCTGTGCACCAATCATACACAAACGAAAGCGGTGCATTGATCATTTTCGAAACGGAGATCACGTTAGTTTTCGTTATGCCACTATTGCTCAATACTTGATCACCACTAGGCCACGGCGAATTCCCATAATAAGTGTTCAGCTTCTCCAGACATCTGATTCAGCCGAGCGAATCACATGCACTATAATTGTCTCTTCACATTTTTTTTCTCCGAGTAAACCAGTCAATGATCAAACAAGCTAGTCAAGCTGGTGCGTATTAGAGGTAAGTTAGATTGGTCTCGTTGACAGAGCAGGTAAATTGAACGAGCGCTTGAAATCGCTTTAGTGACGATTATATCGTACGTTCTTAGATTTGATCAAACGAGGTTCATGAGTTGCGAGCGGCGGTTGTTCCAAAGCTTGGAGCTAAATGGGAAGTAAGAGATCTTCCAACTCCGAAGCCGAGCACGAATCAAGTTCTGATAAGAGTAAGGGCTAGCGGTCTCTGTTATACCGATGTTCATATCACCAACGGGCACTTGCCAACAGAATTTCCTCGTACTCTTGGGCATGAACCCGTAGGAGAAATTGTTGAGATTGGTCAAGGAGTAACGCGTCGCAAAATTGGAGACCGAGTCGGAGTACCGTGGGTGCAAACTTCATGCGGCAGATGTGAATGGTGTATGAGAGGCAAGCCCATGTTCTGCGCGGAGCTCTTGGGGACGGGTGTGCAAACTCAAGGCAGCCACGCAGAATATATGTTGGCTTACGCAGATTCGACCATGCTGCTTCCTGAAGGTCTCTCATACGAACATGCCGCGCCCATATTCTGCGCCGGCTACACTGTTTGGGGCGGTCTCAGGTTTGCTGATCCGAAACCACATGAAAGTATAGCAGTGGTGGGCATAGGCGGATTAGGACACTTAGCTGTACAATACTCCAAGGCTGCTGGTTTCAAAACAATCGCTGTAACCCATTCACCCGACAAGAAAGAATTGGCGAGTAAACTTGGCTCCGACATCGTCGTCTCAAACGGAGAAGAACTTAGATCAGCAGGGGGTGCTGACGTGCTTCTAGCTACAAGCAATTCATACCAATCCGTAACCGACGCATTGAAAGGCCTTCGACCGGACGGACGGGCAGTCGTTATGGGAGTATCGACTGACCCACTCCCACTCACCGCGGGCGATCTTATAGGCAAACGCATCCGAATCATAGGCTCACAGCAGAACGGAAGTGAATACCTATACGAAGCCCTAGACTACGTCGCGAAGGGAAAGGTCAAACCCATCATAGAGACATATCCATTGAGCGGAATCACACAAGCCTACGATAAAGTTGCGAACGGAACGGTTAGATTCCGCGCTGTAATCAAAACCTAATTCAATCACATTGATCTAATCGATGCCTCAACTATGAGCAGCTTCGCATCCATAATTTTGGAAATAGTTAATCAGGCTCGTTGGTCTAACTCTGGGCAAACAATTATCACAACCATCACTGCATAAGGAATAGGAGAATTGGTTTGAAGATATTACACACTTGTCTCAATGTATCCGATATGGAGAAGTCAATAGGCTTCTACACCAATCGTATCGGGCTAACATTTGTCAGCCGCCGAGAGATCAAGGAGAACAATGCTGAGATCGCCTTCCTGAAAGACGAAACAGGCAACGCAATCGAGTTAACCCACTGGCGTGATAAGAAAACACTTGCTGAAGGCGACAACTTCGATCACATCGCCTTGCAAGTCGATGATGTTCAACAGTCAATTAGCAGTCTTCGAGACCATGGAGTTCCGATTGCCATGGAACCATACTCGCTAAAGGGATCGTCTTCAAAGATAGCCTTCATAAAAGACCCTGACGGAAACTGGCTAGAACTTATCCAGAAAGGCTCCTAGCAGTATCGGAATCTACGAGTACAATTCCGATTAGAATAATCTGAGTCCTCGATTCGGTCTTCTTCGCGCATATTGGTAGTGTACCAAAGTTTTTATGTCATGCGCTTAGTGGTATTGGTAGTATACCAAATGTTTTTATGTCATACGTCATATACGGGGCGCTATTACTATCATAACAGAGTTTGAATAAAGATGAATAGAAAATTCATAGGTCTCCTGATTATTGTGATTGCACTGGCTTCAGCTGGGTCTTACTATTACTACGCCTCTAACTTAACGCAGAACACAACCTCTGCTCAAATTCCCAAATCGCTGCTTAGTTCCATGCAATTGTCTCAGACTCCGGCAGTAGATCAAACGTCAGGGCAATCATCGATCGTTGTTGACGGAGCCTTCGCTTTATACCCGTTAATGGTCACTTGGGCACAGGAGTACGAGTCCATTAACCCCAACGTCAACATTCAAGTTTCCGCTGGAGGAGCTGGGAAGGGTATGTCTGATGTGCTGGCAGGCCTAGTTGATATCGGCATGGTATCCAGAAGTGCCACACAGATAGAGATTAATTCTGGTGCGTATCCGACCCGCGTGGCCCGAGCCGGCGCAGTTGCCATAGTTAACGCGAATAACCCAGTCCTCGCAAGTCTCCTAGCCAATGGGTTAAGTCAATCAGTTTTACAAGGAATTTTCATTTACGGTAATGTGACGACTTGGGGACAGGCGACAAATAACCCGCTTTCGCCGGTTAACAAGATTGACGTTTACACTCGCTCAGATTCATCTGGGCTTGCTGACACTTGGGCTAAGTATCTAGGCAAGACGCAAGACGACTTGTTAGGGGTTGGAGTATATGGAGATCCAGGCATGATACAAGCCATCCAAAGCGATCCAATAGGAATCGGTTACGCTAACCTTGCATTCGCTTTCGATAACTCGACAGGCAAGCAAGTAAGCGGAATTGCCGTCGTTCCAATTGACTTCAATAATAATGGCAGAATCGATGCGAACGAAAACTTCTACGGGAATCTAACCTCTGTAGATCAAGCCATAGCCACTGGCGCTTTCCCAACTCCGCCCGCAATGGATTTGTTTCTGGTGACAAAAGGTAAACCTACTGGTGCCACTCTAGCCTTTATAGTATGGATTCTCACAGCCGGCCAACAATACGTGCCTAAAACCGGGCTGGTCGCCCTTCCGGGATCTGCGCTTTCACAGGAACTGTCCCAACTACAAAATTCAAGCACTAGCACAGCAACTACAACTTCGTCAGACGAATCATTCTTTCGCTGAATCGCCGAGCACACTTAGGTGAAATGAAGCGTGTCAACCCTTACTGGTAAGCGATCAGTCAAGAGACGATACGCGATTGTGGCAGTAATCCTAGCGATCACGCTTGTTGGCGTTGTAGGATACCAAATATACACTGCCAGTACTGGTGCGAATAACCAATCAGCTCTGGTATCTTCGGCTGAATCGTCAGCACTCAATGGTCCTAGCACTCCATCGCAGATTGCAAATGGCACTATTTCACCAGCAACCAATACCACTCAGCCCGTGGTTCCCGTGACGTTGAGCGGGGCAGGGATTGGCGTTGGAGCATCTTTGCCTGCCTCACTATTCAAAGCGTGGTCAACTGAATTCTTGAACGTGTCTCCAGCAGTTACAGTGAAATATAGTTCGAGTACCTCGAAAATCTCAAGGCTAGTACAGGGAGCCATCGACTTCGGCGCATCAGATGTGCCTCTCTCTAATACGCAACTTGCGGGAGCATCAGGATTGGTTTTATTTCCGGAAACGTTAGGAGGTGTAGCGATAACCTACAATCTCTTACTGCTGGGTCTCCCGAAAGGGACGATACTCAATTTTACGCCAGACGTTTTGGTCGGAATATACTTCGGCCAAATCACCCAGTGGAACGATCCTAGGATAGCCGCCATCAATCCAGGGATAGTGCTTCCGGGTAATCTAATCGCGCCCGTGCATAGATCTGATGCCGGTGGAACAACATACACATTCACAAGCTACCTATCCTCGGTAAGTCCGAACTGGGCTACTGAAATAGGATACGGTACCTCAGTGAAGTGGCCTGCCGACATTTTGGCGTACGGTGTCGGCGCCAAAGGCAATGCGGGAGTCGAGAAAATCGTATCGACAACGGCTGGAGCTATAGGATATGTAGATGTCAACTACGCCAATGCTAACAATCTAACGGTAGGCTCAATAAAAAACGCGGCCGGCAACTACGTAGCTCCAACGATGAAAACCATTGAATGGGCTGCCGCTAACTCCACAATAGTCGCCGGACAGCCCGGAGTACTACTGAACGCTGTCAACGCTCAAGGTCAAGATTCATACCCGATAGTAACCGCCACGTATATCGTACTCTACAAAGACATGTCACAGAATGCGGGCATAACGATCTACAAAGCTAGAGCGCTCGCCAACTTCCTATCGTGGGTAATCCATGACGGACAACAATACGCACCAGGTCTCTTCTATGCGCCCCTACCACAAAACATTGTCTCCGCAGACGAGCAGCTGATCTCGATCTTGAACTACCAAGGACACCCATTGCTCAACCAGTCGTGAGTCGAAAGTGATTACGAAGTGCAGTTTCTCAATATCAAGAGATGTTCGTTATGCTTACCTTTGCATAAGGAAAGCCAATTTGTTAATTGAGAATGTGAGGAATTGAGGATTGTATCGTAAGAGCGATGTAGCGTCGATGATTATTGCGATCTTCGTCATAAGCACATTCGCAATAGCAAATCCAGTAAATGCTCATTTCACGTTAGGAGATTTAACTGGCGGCTACAGGTTCCACAAGCTAGATTATGATCCACACGTGCCGGGCGTAATTGGCTATGTTTGGCCTGGAGGAGGAGAGAATTCCTATAATGGTGTTCCAAACTTTGCCTCGAACTTGAATTATCCTGGCTATCAATCACCTTACCCGTGCCGGGATAACGAGGAACAGTTGGGCGGCGGAGGATTAGGTACAATCTCTACCTCTCAATGTAACCCTGCAGGTGCTCCGGCAAGTTCCTGGTATCAATTACAAGGTAGTGGCTACGCACCGTTCGGCGCCGTTCTTGCCGG
>DASQZS010000278.1:0-5445 GCA_035638535.1 Candidatus Acidiferrum sp. | reverse complement strand
ATTGATGTTGGGTTACATATACGATCCTTATAGAAGAGCGTATTCGAGACCAATTCAGCGTCCGCCACTTTTCTGTCGATATTGCTGCGCACCGTTGGATTACAGTTTTAGGTTCTGCTACCGGTGCGGAATGCCAATCGGACACCCATAATTCATCACTTGAATCTCTGCTGCCCAGACTATATTATTACTACAACCCCCGTTTTCACGAAAATGCACTGAAGCTTGATGCGAAGCCTACTGTTGATTGGAAGCGTTATCAATAGTGTCGGGATGCGTAAGTCCACATACGTTGAGCTGAGTCACGCCTCATGTTTCCAACTTTCGCCTGAGCATTATCATGCTCGAAAACAATAATATTTCTCAACAGAGTGATTAGGTTAGGTAGTATGATCGATGCCTGTCGTTATAATTGAGATGTGGGAAGGAAGAACCGTAGAGCAAAAAGAGAAACTAATCAAAGGCATAACGAAAGTTTTCGAAGACATTGGCACAAAGCCTGAATCGCTTCACATTATACTTCATGATGTGCCGAAAACGAATTGGGGAACACGAGGCGAACAAGCCTCAAAATTGACTTAAAGTCTCACGCGCTTCTTGATTAGACTGGCATAGGTCTCGATAAGTGACTGGCGAATCGCAGGTGTCACTCTGTAGGGAGAGATTTCAAACCACGCGGATACACAATTAATCCGGACGTAACGAATTCAATAACCGTTCAGTTACAAGACGCGAAGGTACGCATGCAAGGTTTGTAAGTGTTGAAGACGCATCTACACACTCTCTTTTTCGCCTCAATGGGACATTTCATCAATGACGGAGTAGATTTCATAATCCCTCTTATCGGAGCTATTTTCTCATCTCTTAAGGAAGTGACCCCGTTCGAGGTGACGATTATGTTTCTAATGTATTACGGCTCCGGCGCTGTCTTCAGTTCATGTGTTGGGCGGCTCGCGGATAAGACCAGGAGTCCCGGTTCGCTTATCGGAGTGGGAACGATGCTAATGTCTGTGAGTCTGTTAGGATATTTTGTGACATTAAGCTACACGACTGGAATAGCTTTCCTGTTCTCGATGATGTTCTTTTCATTCTTAGCCGGATTTGGTAGCGGATTTTTTCACCCGCTCGTAGCGTCAGTGCTCCGTTTTTCGTTTGACCGAAACCGTCGAGGACGCGTTCTAGGAATTAATGGAGCAGTAGGAGGTATCGGTAGAACCTTGTACCCCTCCCTGTTCTTCTTTCTGGCAATTTTCTTCACAACCTATGGCTCTCTAGCGTTCTTAGGTTTCGCCGGCGCGGCAGCGTCAATCGTCATCCTTGTCGGTCTTCGATCTCAAAGCACGCAGATTATGTCTACCCAATCTCTTCACTCGACAGGGAAAATTAGGGATGCGTTAACCACGGGCATCGTGGGTCTAACATTAGTTACACTTGTAAGCTCTATCGCCGCCGGAGGTATCGCGTCTTGGATTCCAATTTACATTTCAAAAGAGAAAGGGTTTGGACTGAGCGGTGGGTTGGGTTTAGCGCTCACGGCTATGGCTGCTGGGTCCATTGTAGGCCAACCGTTATTCGGGTGGCTTCAGGAAAGATTTGATGCCCGGCTGATTCTTGGAATCAGTTTCGCTGGTACGGGATTATCGATTCTCGGTTATTTGATCATCAACGGGATCTTTGCTTTGGTGGTGATGTTTGCCTTATTCGGTTTCTTCACGTACGCAGTCTTTCCACTTCTTTTCTCTCTATCCTCAGTTTATGTAGGCGAGGAATCTTCGTCACTCGGCAACGCAATAGTCTGGGGTCTCGGACTAAGCGGAGGTAATGTAATCGGTCCGCTGATAATTGGCACATTCTTGATTGCAGGGTATGGAAAGCTAGGGCTTGCATTCGAATTTATGGCTGCGACGGTACTTATTTCCGCAGTTGGAACGGTTTTCCTCCCTAAACCGAAGGTACCCTAAGTTAAGTGTCCAAAATGTTCGAGAAAAGCTTTGAAAGAATCCCCGACCTGTAAAGTCAATGAAATCACCTTATGTGGAGATTCACGATTCATAGAGTTGGTTCAAATGCAAATGCAAAAGCGCGACGCCCTAATAGGGTGCATCATCGGGAGCATATCTGGATTCTGGGTCGCGCAGTACCTCTCAACACTTCCCAGTTGGACGGGGACTCCAATTTTGGAAAACTGCAGTAATCCAACCTACTGTAGCTTCATCATACCTATTTCGATCGTTGCAGTGCTTATCATGATCTCGCCTGCACTGTACGAATTTCTAACGAAACCGAGCCAGGGAAAAAACAGAGTGGCTGACTCGAACGGACGAGCATGACTAAGTCGGCCAATAAAGTAATTTTTTCAATTGTGGTAATTGTTCGGCCTATATATAGCCCGCCTTAGGCTGCAGCCGCATCAAGATGCAAGGAGCACAGTGAGCAATGCTAGAGAGGCCACGCCTGTTCGGTGACTTAGTAACACAAATAATTCGTAAGAAATCATGCACCTTTTGCGGGGCTTGCATGGCCGCCTGTCCTGTGAACGTGTTGTGGCCTGTCGACGAGGAACCTACCATCGTAGACAGATGCGCGCTTTGCGAGATTTGTTACTACCAATGCCCGAGAGTGGATTTTTCGAGAGAGGACGTAGAAGCCTTCGTATTCGGGCGGACAAGGCGATCCGATGAAACAATCGGAATCATACGAGAATGTTACTCCGGTAGGGCCGCGGCAGCGAACACTCAAGCCCATGGCCAAGATGGAGGTGTAGTGACCGCTTTGCTTGCATATGCTCTCGACAGCAAGATGATAGACGCGGCAGTAGTAGCCGGAAGAGATTCGGTGTGGCATCCCAAACCGGCAATCGCGACCAACTACGAACAGTTGGTCAATAATGCCGGTACAAAGTATACCCCGAGCCCCAGTCTATTGGGCGTCCGTTCCGCTCTATACGAATATGGCAAAAGCCGCGTGGGACTGGTTGGAACTCCATGCCAAGTCAAAGCTGCCAGAAGAATCCAGACATCACCGATGGGCAACAGGCGCTTGGCTCAGGCGATGAAATTAATCATAGGTTTGTTTTGCATGGAAAGCTACGGCTACGAGAATCTCATGAGAACCTACCTCACGACAAAAGGAGTCGATCCGTCCATCGTAACGAAGGTGGGGATAAAGAAAGGGTCCTTCATTGCATTAGTTGGAGACACTGAAGTATTGCACGTACCGCTAACGGAGATAGATGTTTTCGTACGACAAAGTTGTAGACAGTGCGACGACTTCACAGCCGAATACGCAGACATTTCAGTAGGAGCAATAGGAAGCGCAAGCGGATATTCCACGATAATCGCGCGAACCGAGGGAGGTCTCGAATTGGTTAAGCAAGCTGAAAAAGCTGGATACATCGAGTTACGCGAACTCGCTCAAGAAAGCAAAGGTTTCCAGAAAGTACTAAGCATGGCGCAAGCAAAACGTTTGAGAAAAGCCGTGCAAAACCCGATCGAAGCACCATAGGGTTACGAAAACCATCAGACTAATCCAGATTAGCCATATCTTCGTTTACCTTAGCGAAACCTTCAACAGGCTTATCTGAACTCATATGGAAATTAAATACATGATGCTTCTTTAATCATTCAGTAATGAAATCTCCAACATCAAATGACCAAGTCGAAGAACAGGGTCATCACCATTCGACTGCCTCTTCTTCGTTTTCTGATTTTATTTTGGGAAGCCAAGATGGCCTTGTTAATGTTTTGGGGATCATTTTGGGTATGTCGGCTGCGACGCGTGATGTTCGTTTGATTTTTGTGGCGACTCTGGCTGCGTTGGGGGCTGAGTCGGTTTCTATGGGAGCGGTCGGGTATACTTCTACTGTTGCTAAACGGCGATTATACTTGAGTGCGGTTGATCGGGAATCGAAAGAGTTGAAAGAAGTCTCTAACTTGGGATATGAGGAGGCAGCGCATGTTCTTAGGGGATGGGGGTTTAGGGGTAAGGAGTTGGAGGAGGGGGCTCGTCGAGTTGCCGCGAATCCAAAGGCTATGCTGGAGTTGATGATGTCGTATGGGTTGAAGATGTCACCGGTTGGAGAGAATGAGGCTCGGCATAGTTTTCTTGTTGTTCTAGGATCCACGTTTGTGGGCTCAGCAATCCCAATCATACCCCTCTTACTCAGTGGTGGCGATGTTGTCGGAGGAGCGATTGGTTCAGTGGTTCTGAGTGGTGTGGTATTGTTTTTCATTGGTTGGTATGGCGCGAGGGTCACTGTGGGGTCGGTCTGGAGAAGCGGTTTACAAATGTTAGTGATCGGTCTTACGGCCGGATTCGCAGGTTTCCTAATTGGACACTTTCTAGGCGCTCCACCCTGAGCGCCTGACCTGGCCAATTTTGGCAACTAGGTACAATATGGAAATTGTACATGACTAGACCTAACTGCTATTTAGATTTCCAATTTTCTTATGAAATCGTTAGTGCATGCGAAGTCTTGCTATGACAACGAGGAGACCGATGCTGATTGCTGGGATGAGAGCAGCTTCTAGCGACCAATGAATTTCTGCAATACCACCAACACCTGCCGCTAGAATATAGACAACCAGCACCCAAGCTTCGAGTCTTGTTCTGCTAGTCTCCTGAACTGCGCTTTCCGAAGTGGCCGGACGGTGTCGATGGGCGAGGTTACTAGCGAATGTCGTCCACGTACCGGTGACATACGTGGTAGCTACGCCTCTGAGTCCTAGAAGTGGTCTAGGGACTACCTACACTTTTTTTCGATCTCGACCTTTTCATGAATAGTAGACCGAGGGTGATCAAGATTAGGCCACTGATGTTTAAAGCGAGAAGGTTCGTTTGAATTGAGCCAACGTTGGCATTGGGTGATTGCTGTGATACGTTCATAACCGTGTAGCATGCTCCTGCGGGAATCATTGGCAAATTCCAGACTCCGTTCGATGGTCCGCTGACGGTAAACGTTAACGTGGTTGTACATGTCGAACTGGCTGATTCCATCAAAGTGGCGTTCTGAATTTCGAATTCAGGCTGGGGATTCAGCATCGTTCCAGCATTTGACCTGTAGACCATGAATGTCGCTCCGACCGTCTTGTTGTAGAAGATCGGTGTCAAACCACCTGATACGCTTATGATACTCCCATCAGTAAGCTGGTTATCCCCTTGGAATGTACGATTCGCCCATTCGATGACATACGATGCGTTGTTAATGCTCAAGTAACTGGTCATCATAGCGATTTGTGGGACAAAACAACTTTCGCTAGCGCTTATTGGATTGCAGCCGAAGGTGGCGTATCCAGTGTAATATGTGCCCGTGAATGAGCCCGAATATCCGCATGGCGAGGCTCCAATGCCGATGCAAGTATTTTCGGATGCTTTGGAGGTTTGAGAAGGGTGGTAGAGTAATCCGAACATAAGCATACTGAAACCCAATGCGATCATGACGATTCC
>DASQZS010000277.1:0-6248 GCA_035638535.1 Candidatus Acidiferrum sp. | reverse complement strand
ATCTGGTCATAGTCGACTTAGATAATGACTCCAGCAGCAATATGCGGATCACTGAGCCGCGCTATGATCGCGAGGAAGAGATGTTTAATGCTCTTGTTCTTGGAGTGAGAGATTACTTCCGAAAAACAGGATTCAGCCGGGCCTTTATTGGGCTCAGTGGGGGAATCGATTCTTCACTGGTTGGCGTTATCGCTGCAACAGCGCTTGGAAACGAAAACGTTACTGGTGTATCGATGCCGTCTCGATTTTCTAGCGATCACAGCAAACTTGACGCAGAAGCACTTGCAAGGAACCTCGGAATCACGTATTTGTCCATCCCTATAGAGACGGTCTTCGAAACATTCGAAGCGGAACTGAGACCACACTTCAAAGGTAAGGAGCGTGATGTTGCAGAAGAGAACTTGCAATCGCGAATTAGGGGGAATATACTAATGACTCTCTCGAACAAGTTTGGAGATCTTGTACTAGCTACTGGGAATAAGACTGAGTTGGCTTTAGGGTATGCTACATTATATGGCGATATGAGTGGTGGCCTAGAAGTAATAGGTGACGTGAGCAAGACAGAAGTATATGCTCTTGCTACCTACTATAATCGACATGCAGGGCGCGAAGTCATACCAAAGAGCTGCTTCACTAAGATTCCTTCAGCAGAACTGCGCCCAGATCAGTTTGACCCTTTTGATTATCCGACTGTTTCACCGCTCGTGGATGATGTAATTGAAAACCGCCTTTCTAGGGAAGAATTGCTCAACAAGGGATATCCGGTACAGGTAGTTGACGACACGTTGCGCCGCATTCGAGGGGCCGAGTACAAGCGACGCCAGGCACCACCAGCGATTAAGATAACAAAGAAAGCTTTCGGCCTCGGTTGGAAGATGCCGCTCGTGAACAAATTTCATTATTAGCACTAGGCCATCGTATTTGCAACATATTTGGTCTTATACCATGAGATAGTCTTCTGAAGGCCCTCCGTGAGAGAGGTTGTCGCCTTGAATCCGAACTCGCGCAACGCACGCGTAGTATCTAGGCATCTGCGGGGTTGTCCATCAGGTTTTGAGGAATCCCAGAGAATCTGCCCCTTGAAGCCTGCCAATTTCGCAATTAACTGCGTAAGGGCGCTTATGGTTATTTCATTTCCGCTTCCCAAGTTTACGGGTTCGGGTTTGTTATATCTTTCAACAGCCAGAGCAATTGCCTCGGCAGCGTCTTCGACGTAAAGAAATTCCCTAGAAACCTTCCCTGTTCCCCAGACACGTACGTTCGTTTGATTCATTTGCACGGCATCAATGAATTTCCGAATTAGAGCAGGTATCACGTGTGAGCTTTCCAAATCAAAATTATCTCCGGGCCCATAGAGATTGACTGGCAGCAGGTAAATGATGTTCATCAAGTATTGCTGTCGATATGCTTGCGCCATTACCAAGAGCGCTTTTTTTGCGATTCCATATGGAGCGTTAGTTTCTTCCGGATACCCGTCCCATAGTGAATTTTCCTTGAATGGGATTGGTGCAAACTTGGGATAGGAACATACAGTCCCTGCTTGAACAAACTTCTCGGTTTTCGCTTCGCGTGCAGCCTCAATCATGTTCAACCCCATTTGTAGATTGTCGAAGAATAGAGGACCGGGGCTTCTTTGATTATATCCTATTCCCCCTACGTTAGCCGCCAAATGTATTATGACATCTTTTCCCATGACGATCTCTCTGCAATTTTCCAACGACCTGAGATCCTTGCTACTGCTCGTTGTAGTGATCTGTTCAGCGGATAATCGTCTATTTTCAATCAGATTCTTCACTAAGTGTGAGCCAAGGAATCCGCTACCTCCTGTTATGAGAATTCTCTTGCCATGCCAGAGGGATGATTCTGCCAAGAAGGTGAGCTCCACAATTCTCCTAGGTGACTAGTTCGCGCATTATTACTTTCAGCAAACTCCAACCTGTTGAAATCGTCTTAGCTTTCACTTCTCCTCCGGCTCGTTTTCCTTCGATAACAGGAATCTGAATCACTCTCAGTCCAAGTTTGGCGGATCTAATACTCATGAGAAACTCAGTCTCGTTCCACTTTGAAGTCATATTCATTCTATTCCAAGCGTCAGTTCTAAAGGCTCTCAAACTGTAAGCTGCGTCGCTGGATTGCGCATTCCACAAAACGTTCACGAGAAGAGTGAAAAGCCTGTTCCCGCACCTTCTTATTCGGTATGGGTCATCGCTGTCATCAGTCATTCCCCCCGGAGCGAACCTCGAGCCGGAGACAACATCATACCCTTCCTCAATCTTGGCCAGGAAGGCGGGAATATATTTTGGATCATCGTTGCCATCCGATGCCATCAATAAAACCACATCTTCAGTTATCTTGCTCATTGCTTCTCGAATTGCATCTCCTCTTCCCGGGGAATGTTGAAAAATTACCTCACAGCGTTTGTCCTTGAGAAAGTCTAGAGTCCCATCTGTCGAGTGTGCATCAACAACTACGGTACGTGTGAAGAGATGGAATGGTAGGCTATTCCATATGGAACGAAGACCGGTAATCTCATTCATGGTGGTGAGTAGAAGGACTCGTGTAAGACCCTGCATTAATTGTCAGACTCTTTTTCAAACACTTGAAGCACTCATAATTATAATATGCGAACGGTGTCTCAGGCGACGTTTCAGTAGATGATTTTTAGTCGCGTAGAGATGACGCGTGAAATTTCACGACTCTGTTGCTGGTGGACGAATCTCCTGAAGGAAGATCCGAACGGACTTAGAAATGGGTCTGAAGATCCTATCTTTGCAGTCAGATATCCACGCAACAGCCCAACAGAAGACCTGAGAGAATGGTCCTTGGCCATGTTTTTGGTTATTCTTCCCAAAGCGTAGAGCGGATGGTATCCGAGTGTGTACATTGCCGCTCCCCAGTAAGTGAACGCGTGCTTTGCCCCTCTAGGTCGAACGTGTACGTACGAAATGCCTTTCAGCAATTTTGTTTGGTATCCACTTTGTAAAGCCCCGTAGAGCAGCCATGCCTCCCATCCTGCTTTCACTGGAAATTTGAATCCGATTTCCTTCAGAAATGTCGTCTTGATGATCCGTCCGCTTCCGGATGGTGTATGTTCGTACGTGCGAAGCCCGAATTGGGATGGATGCCCGCTAGCCACTACCAGTCGCGGATTTTGGGCCATAATCCCCATCACTGATTCACAATAGTTAGTCGGGTATTCACAGTCGTCTCCGCTTATCATTGTGTAGTCAGTCTCCAGCTCTATGTTGGATTGCAGAGAGAGATTGATGTTTTTTGGGACACGTCTGATATCATATCCTTCATTTGGCCTATCTATGACTTTGATCTGTTGGTACTTCTGCGAATATTCAGATAGAATTTCGTGAGTACGATCAGTTGAACCATCATCAACTACTACGATCGTTGTTGGTTGAATGGATTGATGGATCAAGGATTCGATAGTATTTGTGATGGTCTTCGCGGCGTTTCTTGCGACTACGATGACCCAGTATCTCAATGGCATCTAAGACACCAGAGCATCGATCTCGAGCCGCACTTTTTCAGGGTGATCGCTGTCGATGAAAATCTTGTGCCAGAAATGGAATCCCAGCATCTGCCACTGCAACACTTGGTATCGTCTATTCTCGGGTGTCGAAGGTCGATCAATTAGTCGTCCGACCGTTTTTTCCGAGAAGTATCGTTCGATTATATCCGAGGTTGGGATGATTTGACGCACTAATTCTCCCAGTTCACCTTTGTACCAACTTGATACATCGACGCTAAATCCCCATTTTGGTTTTCTTAAGCTCTCTTCTGGAAGGATGTCCTTCATCGCTTTCCTTAGAGCAAGTTTTCCGCAGACGCCTGGAAGAAACTTATCTTGCCAAGGAGCGGCAACCATCAGATCTATGATCCTGTTGTCCAGCATCGGAACCCTGAGTTCAAGTGAATGTGCCATGCTCATCGAATCATCGACAGATAGCAGATCATCAACGAGCTTAGTCCTCAGCTCTGTTCGGAGAAGGTTGTCAAGAAAACTGGATTTGTTCGAAAAGAACGGTGCGTATTGTTCAATAAGAGTGTGGTTGGAATAACTATTTTCTAGGAATAGGCTACGATTAATCGCGTCTGGCAAAACTCCTGCTAGTACGAGATATTCGCGTACATCGTCTCCCAAGAATCGAAGTACTCTCAGCCTGTTTTCGGTTCTGAGGTCGTTGAGGGATGGAACTAGGTGCCCTGCAGCCCTCAGTATTGGCGAGAAAGTATTGTGAGATAGCGAGGATATGCGCAGCGCTTTTTGATATCTGGCGATGTATCCTCCAAAGATTTCATCTCCTCCGTTTCCACTTAAGCAGACAGTAACATATTTGCGAACAAGTTCGCATACGAACCATGGATAGAGATTGTATTTTGGTGCTTCCATGTGCCATATCATTTTTGGGTAAAGCTCCATTCCTTGAGAGCTGTCTACGGTCAATTCGTGATGGTCTGTTCCGAAATGTTCTGCGATGATTCGTGCGTCTCTTAGTTCGTCCGATTCTTCCCCGAAACCCATGCAGAAAGTCTTTAGGGGCTGCGTTAGGGCTTTCGACGCGAATGCAGTTATCGTTGCGCTATCCAGTCCTCCAGATAGAAAGCATCCGACGGGCACGTCAGCGACCAACTGATCCTCTACGCTCCGCTGTAGCGCTGTCTTAAGCGCAGGAATTAGTTGGCCTTGGTCAGCGCTGAGTTGTTGTGTCGGCATCTCCCAGTATGTCGAAACTTTCGCTCGCGCATTCTTGAAGAGGAGTATACATGAAGGGGGGAGTTTGTGAATATTTTGAATTAGGGTGCGATTACCTGGAATATATCCGAGGTTGAGTATCTCGTAAAGCGCTTGCTGGTCGACGGCGCGTTTAACATTTGATTGCAGCAGCGCCTTGAGTTCCGACGCGAATAAGAGTTGTTGTCCTTGAATCGTGTAGTATAACGGCTTGATTCCCATTCTGTCGCGTGCTAACAGAAGCTTTGCTTCGCGTGAGTCCCATAGAGCAATTGCAAACATCCCGTTAAGTCTTTGTACGAAATCCTCTCCGTATTGTTCGTATCCGTGAACGATAACCTCAGTGTCGGATCTCGTGACGAAGTTATGTCCTAGTTTTTCCAATTCTTCGCGAAATGATTGGAAATTATAGATCTCTCCATTGTATGTCACATGAACTGTCCCATCGTCGTTATGTTGCGGCTGATGACCACCTTGAATATCTATAATGCTTAGTCGGGCGTTAGCAAGACCAATTCCGGCATCCAGATAAATGCCTGTGTCGTCTGGACCTCGATGCCTTAGAACGGCTATCATGTTTTTTAGGAGGGCATCATCGTTGACTCCGACATAACCTGCTATTCCGCAGAAGATCTTTTGCCTCCCGACCCACCTGTCAGTGCATATCGGGAGCTGCGTGACAATTAGACATTACCGAAATATTCGATATAACCTTCAGAAACCTTCGAAATATCATGACTTAGCAATATACGTAATTCCCAGTATGCCTACAAGCGTAGATCCGGTAGATACTCAAACGGTGTATTCGTCATTGCTGATTTTCCCACAACTAGCCAAATTAGTTTACGACCTGAAATCATGGGTGTCAACCAACTATCCCTGAAGGGTGCCCGATTACTAATTTGGGTTCAAGAAAGTGTTAAGGGAAGCGGGATTGATTTACAGAAAACGAAGTAGCATAGTCTCGAGAGATCGTTTTGATTCATTCGGTATTGCCAACTCGAGAGGAGAATTAAGGCCTTCTTACGGAAAATTTGGGTTAACTAAAACTTGAGGTTCTTTATGTTCATGTTGTATTTTGCTTCTGAATGCTGGACGATAAGCTGGCCCATATAGTATGAGCCCTGTCTTTCCTTCGTCGTCAATCCTTCTAAGTGAGCTTTCTAGCTCAGTTCCGGGTGTCAGTTCGGTTATTAGAGCGTCCACTAAGAGGACTTTACCTTGTTTCATTAGCTGGAAGTTTGAGATCAGTCGATCTTTGAGAGTAAGTTTCTTGGCGGTCAGAAGCCTGGCATTGATCGGTAGTGTTCTCTGTTCTACTGGCCCTTCGCAATCGAATTCGAGGCACCTGTCGCGAGCTGGATAGAATACTCGTTCGCATCCGTTACAGAGAGTGAATGTCAACATCTGTCCATTGTAAGGTTCGATTTCACCTATGATCCTTGGTGCTGCGAGTCTCTTTCTCATCGATCCGTATCGAAGTTGCATCAGTTTACCGTAG
>DASQZS010000276.1:0-7235 GCA_035638535.1 Candidatus Acidiferrum sp. | reverse complement strand
ACCCACGATGTTTCGACGAGAACTTCGGGATGTTTGTATGACATGAGTTTTCACTAGCGACCCGCATATGACGTATGTCATATTTAACGGTGATCATGCCCTTAAAAGTCGAATCGGGAAGATCTACGGATTCTGTGCACTTCCATCAAAGTTTAAATCGGATACGAGGGGCTTCGCAGTGGAACGGACAGGTTATTGACGCTAACTCATTCATTTCCTCGTAGGTTGCCTACCTTATCTCTGCTGCAAATCCGGAACCATGTTTCCAAGTAGGAGACTAAAGACATTTGGCTTCCAGAAATATTGATGAAGGATTAACGTTCGACGATGTCCTTCTAGTCCCGAAAAAATCCGTTGTCCATTCGCGTAAAGAAGTGAACACCTCCACAAAACTCTCACGTCATCTTCAGCTCAAGATACCCGTCATCAGTGCCCCGATGGATACCGTTACTGAACACGCCATGGCAATCACCATAGCGCGAGAAGGAGGCTTGGGAATAATACATCGCTTCATGACTATCAAGCAGCAAGTTGAAGAAGTTCTGAAAGTTAAACGGTCAGAGAGCATTGTCATCGAGCAACCTTACCGCATGAATGGTGATCAGAAACTTAGGGAGGCAAGACGTCTGATGACACAGTATGATGTCTCAGGGCTACTTGTTGTTGATCCAAACGAGAAACTCGAAGGTATTCTGACAGGGCGTGATATACTCTTCGAACGGAATCCGGAAAGAAAAGTTAGCGAACTCATGACGCCAATCAAAGATATGGTCACCGCGTCACCTGGTTTGAATCTAAAAGAAGCTGAACGCATCCTACACCAGCATAAGTTAGAGAAGCTTCCGTTAATCGATAATGAAGGAAGACTTCGAGGACTCATAACCAGCAAAGATCTCCTCAGCCTCGAAAAATATCCAAACGCATCGAAAGACTCGAAAGGAAGATTAATGGTTGGTGCCGCAGTTGGAGTTAAAACGGATTATGTCGAACGCGCCAATGCACTCCATGAGGCCGGTGCTGATATGCTTGTGATTGATGTCGCTCACGCTCACTCCGACATCACTTTGGAAGCAACTCGTTCGATCCGGAAGAACATCAAAGACGCAGAACTGATGGTAGGAAACGTAGCAACAAAGGATGGGACGGACGATCTCATAGCTGCCGGAGCAGACGCGGTCAAGGTAGGGATCGGTTCTGGGTCGATATGCATCACACGAATTGTCACCGGCGCAGGAGTCCCGCAATTAACCGCAATAATTGACTGTGCTAAAACCGCAGATCAAGCTGGAGTTCCAATCATAGCCGACGGCGGAATCCGTAACTCAGGAGATATCACAAAAGCAGTCGTAGCAGGCGCCTCTACAGTAATGCTCGGCAGTCTCCTAGCAGGAACCGACGAGAGCCCGGGAATGACAGTCATGCGAGAAGGAAGAAAATACAAGCTCGTTCGCGGGATGGCATCGGTCGCCGCCTCCTACGATAGAACCTCAAAGGAACCCGAAACCGAGGAAGACGCAGCGGTCGAACTAATTGACTACGTACCAGAAGGAGTCGAAGCGTTTGTTCCATTCAAAGGCAACGCATCTGAACTGATCGACCAACTAGTCGGAGGATTCAAGTCTGGAATGAGTTACTGCGGAGCAACAGAAATTTCGCAAATGAGAGGTAAAGCGAATTTCATCAAAATGTCACCCGCTGGTCTCAGGGAAAGCTACCCGCACGACGTAGAAGTAATGTAGCAAGTCTCCTCAATGAAACATGAATCGTCCGTGTACACGATCGGGCATTCAACAAGAACCAGCGAGGAACTAATCAAAATTCTAGCTGCCTACAATATTCATACTCTAGTAGACGTTCGAAGATTCCCAAGATCTCTCATGAATCCACAATTCAACTCAGAAACCATCAAACAAGAACTCACAAAAAATGGGCTCCGGTACGAGTGGTTTGAAAACCTAGGCGGCAGAAGAGAAGGATTCGGAGACAAATCAATGAACAAATGCTGGAAGAACAATTCATTCCGAAATTATGCGGACTACATGGAAACTCAGTCTTTCCATCACGCAGCACAAAAACTTCTCGAAATGATAAACACAAACACCGTAGTCATTATGTGCGCAGAAGCAGTCCATTGGAGGTGTCATCGTTCAATGATCTCGGACTACCTAAAATCCGAAGGAGTACGAGTCACTCATATTGTAGATGCACAACATTCGACCGAACACAAGTTCAACGAATGCGCGAAGCTCGTAGCTGGACACCTAACCTATCATGAAACCTCAAAATTAGACGCTCTTTTGTCATCATAGTGCCCAACCTAGGTCTTAGCTAAGGATAAATTAGTCTCACGTTTACAACCGCAGCAAGGTACCGGGGGAGCTAGGGAAACCTGGCTGAGAGGACGGCTTTGTAGCTGTCGACCCGTTAACCTGATCCGGGTAATACCGGCGTAGGGAGAATGTTGAGATTTGCGAAATATACCGTTTAACTGTCCGAGTCTTTGTGAAAATTTCGTACCCGAGTATACAGAGCAAGAATATCTGCTAAGCATGGAGGTTGGACCTTGAAACTTAGCACAAAGATCCTGACCGAGTCAGTGGTGTTCATCGCATTGGCAGGCGTATTGTACGAAATAACTTTCTACCAATTCCCCAACGGAGGACGAATAACCGCTGCGTCCATGGTGCCGATCCTCTTCATCGCACTTAGACGAGGCCCTAAAGTAGGCATCGCAACTGGCATCGTTTTCGGGCTAGTCGCACTAGTCCTAGATGCATTTGCATTCGTGGTTAACCCTATTCAGGTCATGCTCGACTATCCACTTGCCTTCGGTGCTTTAGGTCTAGCAGGATTCTTCCGCAAAGACCCTCTGGTCGGTGTTATGGTGGGAATTGCGGGGAGGTTCGTCTGCCATTTCATTTCGGGGCTCGTATTTTTCGCAATGTATGCCCCGCAAGGTGAATCTCCAGCGCTTTATTCGGCGATTTATAACGCAAGCTACTTGATTCCAGAGCTAGTGATGAGTGCGATCCTGATCTATATTCTGCAAAAGCGAGGAATAATAGAGTTGTACAAGTGACGGAGCCAAAACGGCTGAGCGGGTAGAGTTGGTGTCTCAAACTCTAGGAAAATTCAATCGCTCTACCCTCCACCGACTCATCTACTCACACTTGGGAAGAAAGAGAACGAGGATTCTCGTCGGCCCGAATTTCGGAGTTGACAATTCTGTCCAAAGGCTTAATGACGGAAAGGTTTTGATTGCAACTTGCGACCCGATATCTTTCATTCCTGAACTTGGCGCGCAGAACTCCGCTTGGCTATCTGTCAATTTGTTAGCCTCCGATTTGACTACCAGCGGAGTAATGCCGCAATATGGAATTTTTGACCTCAACCTGCCACCCCAGATAAGCAACTCTGAATTTCAGCGGTATTGGGCAACGTTTGATACGGAATGCAAGAAGCTTGGAATCTCCATTGTAGGTGGCCATACCGGCAGATACCAAGGTTGCGACTACACCATAATCGGAGGCGGAGTATTGTATGCTGTTGGAGAGATTGACAAGTATCTGACTTCATCAATGGCCCGAAACGGAGATCAAATAATTTTAACAAAGGGCGCGGCAGTGGAGACAACCGCAATCCTAACCAGGGTCTTCCCTAAGACAGTAAAGAGAGCGCTTGGTGCGTCTCTCTTTGAAAAAGCCTGGGAATCTCTATCACACGTATCTACCGTTAAGGATGCTCAAGCGGCAGTTTCAATTGGAATTCACGAAAAAGGTGTTACAGCAATGCATGATGCAACAGAAGGAGGAGTCATTTCAGCAGCCATGGAACTAGCTTACGCGTCTAATCTTGGGGCAGAGTTAACCCTCACAAACATTCGCATACCCGAAGAGACTAAGGAAATATGCAAATTGTTCAGCATCGACCCATTGAGATCACTCAGTGAGGGCAGTCTCGTACTGACGTGTAGCCCGGAGCACACTCAGAGGTTGCTTAATCGATTGCGTCGTGCAGATGTAAATCCTCAAGTGATAGGGAGGCTCACATCTAAGACACATCAAATCTACGCGCTTTCAAAACAGCGTAAACGACTCTCCGTACAATATCCTCGCTTCGATCCTTACTGGAGAGCATATTTGCACGCAACCCAAGCAGGATGGAAATGAGCCTCTGAATCTGAAGAATCAATCTCCGATGCATCTGAATTTAGAGAATCCGACGTTTCCGATGCAATTTTTACACCAGAATTCGTTTCGTTCGGGTGAATACGCGGCATAGGCGTCTATCACGACGTCATTGCAATGCGCACATCGCAGGAGCAACATTCGTTTCATGTTATGAAACTTCAAACTGCTCCGGTGTTCTTGCCACGTTGGATCTCCAAATTCGCATACCGTGTTGCATACTTCGCAGAAGAAGAAATTGCCTACAACGGCTAATTCTCTTGACTCGAACACAGCGGGATCAGTTGACATTCCGGATCTATCCAAAACGGAGCTGCTTCAGCTTAACTTTAGGTAGTTATCCTTTTGGTTGAACTGTAACAGTAATTTATTGATGCTTCCAGGTCGTGATCTTTGTCGGAATGATCCGGATCACTGGTCGATTATGCAGATTCATCTGACGATATTGTCGATATTTTCTTTGTAGCAAAAATAATGCGTGGTCATGTTCTCGCCCTGTTTGTAAGATTTTGGCTTTTCCGCGAACAATCGCATATCCTAGTTTTCTCCAATCTTCATCATATCGATCGACTATGAATGATATTTCATGGTTCTGAATAATGTTCAGAATTCGCCGTAATTTCATCGGTTCGGCGCGTTTTGGTTTTTGGTCGATTGCAGTATAGATACGGCTGCCGTCAAACGCAAAGCAGATGGGGATTACGTGTGGTATTCCTCTCGTAGTCGATGTAGCCATATGCGCAACGCGAGCCTGTCGTATGAATCGAAGAACCATGGATTCTGGCTTCAATTATGGGCACATCATGAAAGTTCTTATTGTATCAAAAAGAGAGGATAATCAGTTAACTTTGCCTGTCTTTTTTACGCCACAGCAAGCGAATGCAGCCCTGCCCGAAGTCGAGGAGACAGTCAGACGAGTAATCGCCATCAAGCAAGCTACGGAGAATGTGCCTGAAAATGAGATGACTGAGTCAATGGTGAAACTCGAACGGGAGATGCAGAAACTTGAAGATCTTGGGTGTGTGCTGAAAGATTTGAGTCAAGGTTTGGTTGACTTCCCCGCTGTAAGGCTTGGTTCTCGCGTCTGGTTATGTTGGAAGCTTGGTGAGAAGTCGGTTGCGTTTTGGCATGGCCTGAAGGATGGTTTTGCTGGAAGACAAAAGGCCAAAGAAGATGACTTCTATACGGATGATGTAGCGATCAAATCTCTTGCGCGTGAGGTCTTACCTAAGCCTCAAGTCTAATGCTTGAAGCTCTTCGAAGAACACTTGCCTCGTGGCAAGAACTTCAAAAGAAAATTCTGCATATTCACTCATGACTTTTGTGGGATTATTTAGCGAACTTAGTAGTAGCAACCCGTGACCATTATTTTTCAATCGACTCGGTAGATCTTTTAGAAATTTTCGTGTTAAGGCCAGCCCGTCAGGCCCACCGTCCACGGCTCTATCCATAACTACCTCGCTTGGAAGATAGGGTGGATTAAATAGTGCGAAATCAAATTCCCCATTCACTTCTGCAAAAACGTCCGACAAAACCGGTTTAACAACAATCCCCAATCGTTTTGCTGCAGCTAATGTTTCATGCAATGCTATTTCGTTGATATCTGTAACCGTGACAGCTGCTCCTTTGATCGCGCAGAAGAGCCCTAAAATTCCGGAACCTGTTCCAACATCGCAAACTGCCAGATCGCTCAACTCAATGCTGGATAAAGCTTGCAACATTAGAAAACTATCTTCGCTAGGGGAGTATACTGTCTTTGACGGGGTACCAATCGCACGTAGAATTTGATTAACAACGTTCATGTCTTCTAGCGTTGTAGGCTTGAGTGACTTCACTATGGTTCCGCCATGAATTGCACAAACTCTTCAACTGAACGTCTTTTCAAAGTGTAATTGTTGTTCCGTTCATGTCGGATTGTCGATGAGGTTTTAGGGCCATAATTGTGGCCAGGATAAATTTCAACGGCGTCGTCTAACTTCATGATTTTGTTGAAGAGGCTATCATACATGTCTCTAGCGTTCCCTCCTGGCAGGTCAGTTCTTCCGCATTCCCCAACAAACAAAGTATCGCCAGTCAGAAGTTTTCCATCAATCAACAGACAAATGTGATCGGCACAGTGTCCGGGAGTATAAATTACCTTTGCTCTCAACGAGGATATCTCGATAACGTCGCCCTCTTTTACTGATACATCTTTTCGGACTGGACTACTAACATGCGCTATAATTTTGGCACCGGTCCTATTCACCAACATATCGTTTCCCTCAACATGGTCGTGATGAGAATGAGTGTTAATTCCAAATGAAACTCTCAATCCCAGTTCGGAACATATCTGCAGTAGTCTGTCAACCTCCCATGCTGGGTCAACTACGGCTGCAATTCCTGTTTTTTCATCGCCAATCACGTACGCAAAGTTTTGAAATGTGCCAATCGGCACTTGTCTAAAGATCATTGAAGCGACAATTCATGAGGCAAGCTTTAATCGGTTTCGATAACTCCTCGAAGTGACAAACATTGGTTGTTTTAGTTTTTGATCCGGATTTGTTATTCTCCTCAAAGGTGGCAGGTGCGGTAAAGCGGGTCAGCTTGGATTGTAAGGTGATTAGCACTCTGAGCGATCTTGTTTCTGCAACGCCTACGAATTCGCAAGCGGTAATTCTGAATCTCGATGTTTTCGGGCAAAGATATGAGTTACTTGATAAATTTTCTGAACACGGTACAAAGTTGCTTGGCTACTATTCACATGTAAACGTGGAAGTCGATAAGCTTGCTAAGAGTAAGGGCATTATATCTTTCCCTAGAGGAGTGTTCATTTCAAAGTTGGAAGAGGTGCTAAGTGGAACTTGATCAGTGCGCTAATTCTCTGACCTTCCGAAGGTTGCCTAGTTCGTCTCTACGCTCATCGATTGGTGTTTCGAGTATGAGCGGACGATCTCGAACTAATTGATGTTTCAGAAACGATCTAAACCCCACTTCGCCAATATATCCTAGCCCTATATGCTCATGTCTGTCCCGACCGGACCCCAATTCGCCTTTAGAATCGTTTAGATG
>DASQZS010000275.1:0-4086 GCA_035638535.1 Candidatus Acidiferrum sp. | reverse complement strand
GAGTTCTCATACAAAGCAACTAAGACACTTGATGAGATCAAAGTCATAGACGATGAAATCAGAAAATCTCAAATCGCAACTGAAAATGCGACAAAACAGGTGAACGATTCAATCTCACACCTACTCCAGGAAACTCCTTCCCTCATCTGTCTGCTCAACACTCAAAGAGCTACCATCAAATGAGATCTCCACTCAAATCAAAGAACTCGAAACTAATCTACAAAAACTTGCGGACCAGGACCTTAAGCTGGAGCAAACATGTCAGCACAGCATAGAAGAAACCAGTAAAATTCAAACAAAACTTGAACAGACAACAAAAGAACGAAGCAAAATCAACGCAGAGCTCGACGATGTCCAACAATACTTGTACGGCAAAACCAAGCAGCCAACAATCGCATGCGAAAGATGCGGAAGCCTACTGACAGAAGCTCAATGGAAAGAACATTTCGAAGAACGCCGCAAACAAGTAACCGAACTAGAACACGAGACCCTGAAGTATTCGAAGTCCTTAGAAACAGAACGGGCTCGAACAAACACGTTCCGCAGGGAACATGAGGGCATTAGCGGACAAATCAAAAACTTGGATCATGCGCTCCCAATCATTAAGCAGATACAAGAACAACGACGAACAATCGAATCAAACACGAGTCACCCAAAAACCAAGGCCAGAGCAGAGCTACTAATTCAACTCAGAACACAACTCGCAATCGAATCATCCAAACCCGACAACGAAGTCATAGACCAAGCATTAACCCTGACCCTGGAACTGAAGACACTACCCGCGCGAATCCAACAAGTAACTCAAGAACTGAATTCCTTCGATCAAAACTTCCTAAACCCACAGAAGAAAAGAGTTGAAAACGCTGAAAGAGCAAGAGACGAAGCAGCAAAACTGGAACCGAAAATAATTGAAGACGAACAAAAGATCACGACACTAGACATGATACGAAAATCTTTGAGAGAGATTCAACCCGTCGTGCGTCGTAATTTTGTCACCAAGATTGCGCAAAGCGCTAACGATTACATGAAACGTCTGTACGGGGGGTTGGATCTTGAAAATTTTGAGCTTACCGAAGACTACCAGTTCCTCGTCACCAGAGTCGGCTACAAACGGCATGCGAGAAGGCTTAGCGGAGGACAGCAAGTATTAACAAGCATGGCATTCCTCCTTGCCCTCAGCGAAGTTCTAAGCCAACTCGACTTTCTAATTTTAGACGAACCGACAACTCACCTAGACCAGAGTAGAAGAACAGAATTGGTTAATGTTCTCGAACATCTTCGCCGGGTACCACAACTACTGATAGTGGATCATCATCCTGAATTGTTCGAAGCCGCAGACACCCGATTCCAAGTAAACCTCACACGAGAAGGTCAGAGTCAGGTAACCCATATCCAACCATGAATTCACAGAACGTTCTATTGTTCACGCGACTCGGGGTTGCATGTTGGAGACGTCGCAAGATGCATCTTCTTGGCCTTCTGAAAAGCCTCTCCATCAAACTTTCCGTCAGGTCGATAGATCACTAAGTGGCATATTCCACATTCAATCCCCAACTCCAGATCCGGCCGCTGTTTTCTGGAAGGACCTAAAATGAGGCCTCTAGGAGCGATTTGTTTCATCGGGCCTCCAATTTCTGAAAGGTCTCGAGTGCGGGAGGCCCGCCAGGACATGTTCCCACATTTTGGGCACTTCAGCCGCTTAGTCTTTGCAGCCTTTCCGCACGAAGAGCAGACCCAGACCATACGCCACCTACCTTCTTCAGAAGAGTTCAGTCCACGTTCCTACGCCCTTCTCTTTTGCTAGACGATACGCAGCAAGTCCTGCTGCAACATCCTGTATCCCTAGCCCGGTCGAATCCATTACTGTAATTTCGTCAGGGTTTGTTCGTCCAGGTTTCATACCTGCAATTATCTCCCCAAGCTCCGCGTAAATCAAGTCGGGCTTCATGTACTTCTTATTGAGAGCTACTTCCCGTTTGTCAACAACCACTTTAGCTTTGTAATAGATCGCCGAGTCAAGTTCCTGTTTATCCCCTTCATCGGAGCCTACGGTTGTGATGTGAGTTCCCGGTCCGATCCATTCACTCTTAATGTAAGCTTCCTTCGAAGGCGTGGCTGTGGAAACGACGTCAGCGCCACGGAGCGCATCGGACGCATTATCGACCGGTTTGACGTTAAGTCCCAGTTTCATGCTCATCTCTTTCGCGTACTTCTCCCTCAACTCCCGCACAATGTCATATACGCGAACTTCCTTCAGTTTGAATATCTCATTTAACGCAATCAGCTGAGTTCGACCCTGAGTTCCAGCACCGCAGATTGCGGCTACCTCAGAATCCTTTCTAGCCAGGTGTCTCGCCGCTACTCCGGCAACCGCGCCGGTTCTGTAGGCCGTAAGTTGAAGCCCATCCATCAAAGCCAAAGGAGTACCGTTCTTTAAATCGGCAATTAAGACAATGCCCATAATGCTTGGAAGGTTATACTTTTTCGGGTTCTCGAAATAACCACAGCTGAGTTTCAGCCCTATCACATCTTGATTGTTTAGGACCCCAGCTTTGATCCCCCAACCACCATGATGCTTCGGAATATCCATGAGAATGAGAGGCGGAATAATCGACTCGCCTGTCGCTAGACCCTTGAATGCTTCCTGCACCGTGTTAATTGTATCCTTCATCGTAAGCACTTCTTCTAAGTTCTTCTTAGAAAGTACCAGAATCTCTACCAATTCACTTCAACTGAACTAGCAGACTATCATGCTTCCGTAAATAGGTTTAAGCAAAAATTTCGTTCTTGAAAACAACCGACAAGTGGCCACAATAGTTGATTATAGAGAGTTAATCCCAGCTGCTGTTTAATTCGCATGTACGAATCTGAAACGAAATTAACTAATATCTGAACACAAGCCCGTCACAAAGAGCTAGCTAGGTGAGTTTATGCGCCCATCCAACCGCGTTGAAAACATTCCCCGATCCGGAATTCGAGCAATATTCGATCAAGCACGAGGTATCCCCGACCTGATTCATCTTGAATTAGGTGAACCCGATTTTCGAATTCCAGACCATGCCACGGACGCTGCAATTCAAGCTCTTTCGGACGGCTTCACGAAGTACACGCCAAACGCTGGCATCGACGATCTGCGACAAGCGATCTCGGAAAAACTGAAACGCGAGAATGAGATCCATGCAGACCCGAACGGAGAGATTATGGTCACCGCGGGTGCAATGGAAGCGCTTTCTCTCTCAATACTCTGCACAGTTGATCAGGGCGATGAGGTGCTGATTCCGGATCCGGGCTATGTAAGCTACGAAGCGCACGTACTGCTTGCCGGCGGCGTACCCAAATTCGTTCCGCTCAGAGAACAGAACGATTTCCGTATGAGAGCGGAAGACATTGAGAATCTCATAAACAAAAAGACACGGATGATTATCCTAAATTCCCCCTCCAACCCCACCGGAGCAGTAGAGCTTCTGGAAGATCTGAAAGACATCGCTGACCTCGCACAAAAACACGACCTACTCGTGCTGTCAGACGAACCCTACGAACGCCTCGTCTACAAAGGACACGATCACCACAGCATCGCAGCTCTACCGGGAATGCTGGAGCAGACCGTAAGTATCTTCTCATTCTCGAAAACCTACGCCATGACCGGAATGAGAATAGGCTACATCGCATCGGGCCGAGAATTAGTTCAACACATGATAAAGATGCAGGAACATTTTGTAGGTTCCATTAATTCACCTGCTCAAAAAGCGGCAATCGCAGCACTCAGAGGCCCCCAAACCTGCGTAACTGACATGCTTAACGAATACACGCGCAGACGCGAGATCCTGATCGATGGACTGAACGAGACCGGCGTAATAACCTGCAAGAAACCTGCAGGAACATTCTACGCCTTCCCCAACATAACCAAGACCGGTTTCGATTCGAAAACATTCGCAGAGAAACTGCTCAAGGAAGCAAAAGTCGTAACCGTTCCTGGCGTAGCCTTCGGTCCACACGGAGAAGGTCACTTGCGCCTGTCTTTCGCTACAAGTATAACCAACGTAACCGAAGCTGTCAAGCGAATCCGCGATTACTGCATCAAAATAC
>DASQZS010000274.1:0-3512 GCA_035638535.1 Candidatus Acidiferrum sp. | reverse complement strand
CGGGACGCTCAAGACTTTGATAGAGAAGCTTTAGCGACCCTTGAAACTGTAGAAAATAGCGGTCGTCCTCTTCCTGAGCCTTAAACTGCTTTATCTCAGTGTAGGGAGGATTGAGTTGATAGGCGATTAGTTCAGCTACCTCGCCGAGAGTCTTAGTTAACTGGTTTAGTGACCTGGTTTGGATTGAATCTCTGAATTTCGCGCTTCGACTCATCGCTTGCGATGCAATTCTGCAATTAGAGTCTGGAGTAGATGATGAAGAACATTGCTAAGCCGTAGATGGCAATAGCTTCGATCAGCACGACGAAAAGCAAAGTTCGACCTAACATTTCTGGCTTCTCTGCGATAGCGCCGATTGCGGCTGCACTAGCGGTTCCCAGACCGATCCCGGCACCGCATGACGCGAGACCTGCAGCGATACCTGCACCGATAATTAAGAGCCCAGAGTTCGCCGCCCCAGAAGCAGCCTGAGTCGGACCTGTGGAGAAAGCAACAACAACCATTGATGAAATTGTGACGACACCGATACCCATCAGCAAGAAGCTAAGCAGGAGCCGTTTCGATTTCACTTCATACACCTGTTTCGAGCGCTTACAACTACAATCGGGTTATAATGCTTTCTCACGCTTGGCAGTCACAATAAAATTAACGAATCCGTGATACGATCGTTGGGTACGCTGTTCGCTTTGGCATTTATGATGCTGAAGAGATCGCGTAATTCGTAGGTCTTGAGGAAGAGTAGCGATAGTGCCAGACCGACATTGAACGGTGATCCGGCAAACGCGTCGAAGCAGTTCTTGGCATGATTCCGCAACAGAGCCAGTTCCACTATGCCAACGTCGCCTTCGACCGGCGACTGTCCTTGGAACGCACGAACGTATGGAGTTTTTTCAATGATTCTCATCAGACTGGCGACGTTTGTCGCTTCTGCAAGTTCAGTTAAAGCGTGACCTAACGCGTAATTTACCGGAATCAGCAGGTCTGCGGTGGACCTGGAATCCAAACCGATCAGGCGTGCTCGGAAGGCAAGGAGGATATTCAGGTGATCAATTAATTGCCCAACGAGACCTCTGGCAGACTGCGCATCTAGTGGATCGGGAAGATTTGAGGTCGACCATAGTTTCGTGTAATAGTACTGATCAATGGTAAGTACGGCTCCCAGTCCGCTTTTATCTCCGCTGAGTTTCGAGGTGATTGTTTTCTTCATCCCCTCATCATCAAGTTCATCTACAACTCTTCCCGGATTCCTTGACTCTATCAGTTCCTTGCATCGTTCGAACGTGAATTTGCCGGCTGGAGCAAGATGCCTCATAGCGTCTTCTGGTGCTTCTTGGCCCGCAATAGCTCTCAAGACTTGCTTCACACATCCGTATTCGTATTGTTTGGCAATGTGTTTGATGAGCGGACGGGAGTCGTGCGGTGCATATTGGGACAGCGCGTCAGCTACTTCGATCACTCGTTCGATCAGGTAGGACTCCACCGTTCCGATTTCTGAACCTTCACTGAAAGTTAGTTTGCCATCGGTTAGAAGGCTAACCATTTCGGAGAGCGACCCTGCCTCGACCAGCCGTTCTATCTGATCCTTTTGGATAAGTTCTGCCTTGAAGGATCGTGTAGCTGCCGCTAATTCCGCGTATTTTCCTGCGCTTGTCATTAGCGGACTTAACTCACTCTGTTTATTCGTTGAATAGGATTTTTCCTGCCTCGATAAGTAATCGTGCTTCTAGGGCTTCGTATCTCTGCTCAAACGTGTTTACGATTCTTATTGTGTCGTCGTCGTTTGTAATTATGACGCCTCCAGCAGCATCGATTGGTTCCCTGGCGAACTCGACTTTTCCTGGCTTTTGCATTTGTCTGCTGACCTCCCGATTAAGTTTCTCGCCGAAACGTTTCAGGTCAGTGGCGTTCAAGTGGAGGACTACGTTCTCTAACCCAATCTCCTGAATCCCGTCGACTGAGAGTTTGGTTAGGTATTGCAGGTATCGGTTCTCGTCTGCAGTTATTTCAGAAGCACGCTTCCGGGTCTGGTCGAGAACTTCTGTGAGAATTTTGTTCTTTTCTTCTTGCTCGCGGAGTTTGAGGGTGTGTCTAGCTTCGCTCACTTGTCGTCGTCTTATGGCCTCGGCCTCAGTCTCAGCACTTTTTACTAGTTCAGAAGCTTCCCTTAGGAAGTTTGATTTGGCATCGTTCAGGATACGGTCTGCATCTTCTTGGGCCTTCGAGATAATTGATTGAGATTTTTCTCGTGCGATCGATAAGATGTCTTCAGTGAACCTCGCGGTTTCAGACATTTCAACTCAACACCAATTCTACAAGCTTCTTGACCGCAGACTCCTTTTTACTCGAAGATTTAGTGACAAGTTCATGAAGCTTCCCGGATGATTCACGTTCAAATTTCTCGGCCTCAGATTTGCCTTCATTCTCAGCACGCCCTGTAATCTCTGACGCTTTCTGTTTCGCGGATTGGAGTGCTTCCGATCGCTGATTTTCAATGGTGACGTCGATTTGTTTCCTTATTTCCGTAGCCTTCCGTTGTGCTTCTTCCAACATCCGGGAGGCTTCTTTCTCCGCATCCACGATGATTTTGATCGTTTCCAAGCCGGACATAAGATACTCACAGTTTCAGGTAAGTCGCAGAGAATCGTTAGGTCGCTAAGAAAAACGTTTGCTATCACCTCCCGAAATGTTATTTACGTGAACATTTTCCCTAGACGCTTGCCTGAAAGGCGAAGTCCATTGGACCTCACAACTTCCATTCTTCTCTTCACGTTGCCAATCTTCGCCATCCTTGTGCCTCTCATCCAGGGACTTGGAAACCGCATCCACAAGCGTTTGTTGGTCGCGTACTGGTCGATTCTAGGTCTCGTCGTCGCCTTCGGTGGTGTAATGCTTCTAATCTCAGAGGGTGTTCCTCAACCTCATCTTGTCTACGGCGTATTATCTGTCGATAGTTTTTCAGTCTATTTCGCGGCTGTCTTCGTCCTCATCACTCTGTTAGTCAGCGTAGCATCGCTTTCGTATATGCGTGACAGCAAGAACCTGGATACGTACTTTGGGTTACTGTTATTCGCCACGTTCGGAATGATGCTTATCGCCTTCTCAGTGGATTTAATCACCCTATTCCTAGCATGGGAATTGATGAACATCCCCACCTACGTCCTTACCGGATTTCGAAAGAATGATTCAATTTCGAATGAAGCAGCACTGAAATTCTTCATCATGAGCGCGCTCTCATCCGCGCTCATAATTTACGGAATCTCCCTGACCTTCGGAATAACCGGTTCAACAAACCTGTATGCAGTGGCAAGCGGCTTGGGAATGGCGTTACCGAAACTCGACCCACTCGCGCTGTTAGCCATGGCACTCTTTATCGCTGGGTTCGGAATGAAAGTGGCCGCTGTGCCATTTCACATGTGGATCCCCGATGCGTATGAGGGTGCTCCCATTACTGTTGGAGTATTCCTAGCTGCCGGAACAAAGAACGGCGGCTTCGCTGCGCTTCTAAGAGTTTT
>DASQZS010000273.1:0-3237 GCA_035638535.1 Candidatus Acidiferrum sp. | reverse complement strand
TTTTATCAGGCCGCGTTCGGCGTCCAAAAGTTCTAAGATGGTTTGATCTACACTGATCGTGAGTATTTGTTTTCTCATATTGATCATAAGTAACATTGTCAAACTTGATTAGTAAGCAAATGCTTACTTTGCTTACTTGATGATCTTGGGCAGGACACGGAAGAAATTTGACGACGATCTCAAAGTCAAGCTATATCGTGCACTGAGTTCAGATCCGCTACGCTTCGACGCGTGGCTTGCTAAATCAGGGGTTAATCGATTCACTTTCAACGAGTACAGAACAAATGGTCTAAAGGAGAAAGAAGTTGAACGCGTCGATAGGAAATATCAATTAACCGCACAAGGAAGGAACGAACTTGAGCGAATTGAAAACAATATTCGCATACAGAGTCAGCGAAAATATTACAATGCGCTTCTCAACTCATTGAACGAACTTACTGCACCAACAGAACTTTGGACCCTTCAAGCTCAAGTCTCTCACTTCGAGTTGCCCTTACCCGCGTCCGTCGATGTCAGCATGTATGGAAGCGAAGAACTATCTCCTCTTTTTGATTGGGCTGAAAATCACCTCCGGAAGCACGACGGAGTTGGATCCAAGAGACTTAAAGGAGAATTTCTCAAACAGACCAAGCATTTAGTCGAGCCGTTCCTTTGGATGCATATCTGGGAGCGACTAACTTACCTTCTCGGATGGCATGGACGCTATGGAGTGAAATTGACGAAGGAAACGCCACCTCCCTTAACCATTGAAAACATCTTAGGATTCGACTTATCGTTTCGAATGGACTACAAAGGTAAGGAACTCCTGAAGCAAACTAATCTGCCGGAAGTTTACAAAATTGGGAAACGCCTTGTTGGCACTATTCTCCTTCGGCTGGCTTACCGAGAAGAAGCAGACTCTGAGTACTCTTCAGATGATCTGATTCCTCTCCTAGTAAAAAGCCACCTCTTGGATCGAAATGACGCGCAACGCATCAGACGCGTGATTCCTAAACGAGTCGTTAAACGACATGGCCATAAAGGACTTGATTCGACCATCAGCTTTCCGGGAAAATCCAGATGGAAAGAGCGAACGGAAGTTATTTTGCCCATAGCTTTCCGATACCTACGCGAAGGAGGGATACTGGAAGTGCGTACGGGCTCAACTCCTGAAGGACTCGCCAAACATTTTCTAGAGTTTCGAACAACAAACTCCTCAAAGTGATTTCATGTGTGAAGCCCATATCAGACAAAAGGCTGCAATAGCTGCAGAATTTCCTTTCTACGTCGTTCACTTGATTTTAAATCTGTCATTATTGTGTCCTTGTATGCCAAGAGAAGCAGAGCTGTCCGGTCCCAAAGAAGTGCTCTCCTTTTCGTATACGAGTCCAACGCTCCGAATTGGCTAAAATACTCCGTAAGCCTGAATAGCGTCTGCTCATGTTCTGAGAGCTCGTAGGGTTTCGACCCGGTGTTCTTACAGGATATGTACAGACGCGCTTCGAAAAACTCCATAACCGCGCTTCGAACGCCCAATCTGCTTCCATCATCACCTAAGGGACCTAGCGCCCGATTCATCAATACGTCAAATAACTCATCTTTACCGTGTTGTGAAGAGTACGGCATATGATTCCAGACAATCTCTGACAAAGCGGTATAGTATTGTAATCTTGCGTAGAAATACTTCGGAGAGAACGGAAAACTGCCTAGAAGAAAGATCGAAACCAGAACGCCGAAGAATATGACGCTGACTAGAGTTGAGAAGTAGGCAATATTGACGGTACTGACAATACCTACGAGCCATGCATTACCAACATTGAACACTGCCAATGACCCCAGTATTGTCGTAAGAAAATAACCGGCATGCGCAGTAACTTGCCCGTTGAAAAATCGGGCTTGCCCATCGAGAAAACGAACATACTCGCTCTGTTCTTCAGGCGATAACTTCATAGAAACTGCGAACCTTATAGTGTGGCTAGATATTTAATCACCGTGAAAAAACTCCGGAGCCAAAGTGCAGTAGGTAAGTTAACTTGGTTCCAGTTCGTTGTCTATTGGTTCTCAATATTCGGTCTCGGTTAAAATACGGATCTAGTTGACTTGAAGTCAAAGACTCTCATCGCCACTTTGATCCTTGTCGCAGCAGCAGCGTTAATCAGCCTGTCTTTCCCGTTCGCTACTCAAACTATCCCGGTCACGTACACGTCATATTCAGTGAGTTATGGCCATATTCAGACCTATCAGTTGCAGACAAATTCAGTTGAGGTGGCTTGCCTAACGATGGAATCGACCCAAACGGTGTGCACGTCGGATCAATTTGGATTTGATGCTGAGTCATGGGCAGACTACTACTGCGCTTCAGCATATTATTCCGGTCAGAATTGCGTTCTTGTAGGGTCAACAACCTACAACACCAATGTAGAAACTTCTAGCGGATACAGTGTCCTTGAAACTTCTACACTAGCGTTACAGGAAGTTTCTACAAATACGAATGGACCACTATATATGAGCCTAGGTGTGAGCACACCAGAATTTCTTCTGGGCAGCATGGTTCTATTATTCTTTCCAATCGCCATCATTGTTTGGGTTCCTATCATTCAACGAAAATTAGCAACAACTAAGCGAACGAAAGAGGCTCCGAAGAAACTAGTTCCGAATGACGTGAGAGTTGAAGTAAAAACGTCCTCGACCCCCGCACTTACAAACGGAAAAAATCGAGCCGTTTCCTCTGGATCTACCGAGAAGACAGCGTCCGATTGGAATACTCCACTTTGCAAGACATGCAGTCAACCCATGATATTCGATGCGAAATATCAGGGTCAAAGATGGCTTTGTTGCAAAGATCGGCTGATGTTTTATCCGCCGCAGAATTTCTGGTACAAGTGGGAGGATGATGCTGTGGTACGGACAGGAGCGACTCCATTTATGGATCACCATTCCAGAAGCAAAGTGAATACTGGAGCGATGTCTACTGACACTGTATTCTTGGCAGCGTCTACAATTGCCAGACGTGATGTAATTAGAGCCCGAGATTCTAGAACGCAAAGCGAAATCGATTACCAAGCGGACTCAAAACGTTTTGGAGGAGAACTCACGCTCTCCGAGGCCGATAAGCGATTAAGAATTGACGCTAAGGAAATCCAAGAATTTCTCACGACCCAAGCTAATGGCGACGAACGTGGACTGGAAGCGAGACGAATGATCCTTGACGTTCGTTGGGATCAAGAGAACCCGACCACTACCAAGCGTCTCTATCAA
>DASQZS010000272.1:0-2249 GCA_035638535.1 Candidatus Acidiferrum sp. | reverse complement strand
ACGCTCGTTCTCCGACTTTGCTACCGATTCCGACGCTTCCGGTGAATGTGACTGCGTCCGTACCAGGATCATCGATCATTTGGTCTGCGATTCTCGAATCCCCGATTAAGGTCTTGAATACTCCACTAGGGAGTCCAGCTTCGTTGAAGGCCAATTCTAAATTTATTCCACTCTTCGTTGTGACGCTTGAGGGTTTGAAGACGGCAGTATTGCCCGCTGATAGCGATGGGGATGCGAATCGAGCCAATTGCCACATGGGGAAGTTCCAGGGCATAATTGCGGCCACCACACCAATAGGATCGAAAGCGACAAAACTTTTTGCCGCATCTGTTTGAGCAGGCTCAGGAACAAGAAAACGTTCAGCATTTTCTGCATAATATTCGAGGACCCACGCGCACTTCTCGACTTCAGCGATGGATTCCTTGATTATCTTGCCCATTTCGTTACTCATGTCTTTTCCGAAATCTTGTTTCCGCTCGCGCAGAATTCTAGCGGTATTTGCGAAATACTTGCCTCGATCAGAAGGCCGTAAGCGTCTCCAACTCTGGAAAGCCTTCCGTGCGCGGGTAATTGCTTCTTTGATTTCGTCGGGTGTCGCGACATCGTATTCGGCGAGAAGTTCTCCTGAGGAAGGATTCACTGTGTTGAACTTGGCCATTCGAATCTATTGGCTTTCGAAACGACCCAGCCTAAAACCCTTCCGTCACAAGCAAACGCTAGGCACGTAAAGAGGGCAGCACTAAGCACGGCATTCGCGTGTGTTCATGAGGATTCATAGTCGTCGGCGATTTTAAGGAGGGTGACAGTGGAATTTATTCCTTCGACTGTTCGTAGTTTATCGACGATCCCGTTTATTGTTGCGAGGTCATCCGCAGTCACGTACGCTGCAACATCATATTCACCGGCGGTCTCGAAAAGGCGATCGACGTGCTTGCGTATCTTTCTCAAAGTCTCCTTGCTTCCTCTGGCCTGGGTTCTGATTAACACGATCGCTTCTCTTTGTACAGGCCGGGTTTCAATTGTAAATTTCTTTATCACATTGGTCTTGACGAGGTGCTTAATTCTATTCCTAACGGTCCCTTCGGTTAAGCCTATTTTTTCAGCGATATCGCTGTTGGACGTTCGCGAATTCTGTCTGAGGAGTTCTAAGATTTTGTTATCGATACTATCCAAGATCAAACACCTGATTACGAAAAACGTAATTATATTACGAGGTACGTAATTCTTAAGTATAGCGGAGCATGGTCGCTTTGCGTGGTAAATATGGTGTCATACAAGGGCGCATACACAGCCATCATCACGCCGTTCACAGGTAACGGCAGCGAATTAGACGTAGAAGGCTTAGCTAGGCTAAGTAACTTCCAAGCTGAGAACGGCATAAGCGGGATTGTTAGCGTCGGAACGACAGGTGAAAGTCCCACATTAGATTGGGATGAGCATATCGAAGCCTTCGAAACTACATACAAAGCTGTTGGATCGAAGGTTACAGTGATCGCAAGTACCGGCAGTAACAGTACGTCCGAATGTGTTGAAGGTACGGAACATGCACGAGATATGGGAATTAGAGATGTGCTTCTGGTTGACCCTTACTATAACGGTCCTAGCTCTCTGGAAATTCGTAGAGAATACCTAGAACCTGTTGCTTCAGCATTTCACGACGTCCAGGTTATTCCATACATTATTCCTGGCCGATCGGGCACACAGCTTCTCGCGCAAGACCTGGCTTTCGCATATGAGAATTACCCAAACATTTGTGCAGTAAAAGAGGCTACAGGTGACTTCGAAAACATGCGACTGATCAGAAGACTCTGTGGCAACGAGTTCAGAATTCTTTCGGGTGACGACGACAAAACCTTGCAGATGATGGTTGATCCTACAGTGAAGGCATCAGGAGTCATCTCCGTAGTATCAAATGTTGCGCCCAAGAGTGTTCAAGAAATGTGTCAGTTCGTCGCGGAAGGAAACATAACCAAAGCCAAAAGTGTTGCTGACGGTTTGAAGCCACTCTTCGACATCGTCACAGTGAAAACGGTAGAGGAAACGAGTAATGGACAAGTTGCCTTCAAAGCACGCAATCCACTTCCAATCAAAACGCTGATGAGTATCCTAGGCCTCCCAGGAGGACCGTTACGGCAGCCGCTCGGCAGAGTTACCAAGAAAGGGTTGCAAGTAATCCTCCATAATGCAAGAGAAATACAGTCGCGCAACCCTGAGATCTTCAAACCACTTTCAGACTTCTTCGACATCAA
>DASQZS010000271.1:0-7284 GCA_035638535.1 Candidatus Acidiferrum sp. | reverse complement strand
ATGTATCAAACCTCCAAATATCCTTGCAATCGGATTAAATTACAAGGCTCATGCCAAAGAAAGCGGACATCCGATTCCACACGCTCCAGTGCTATTCATCAAAGCAAATACCGCTCTAGCCGACCCCTACCAACCAATAATACTTCCATCCATGGCTCCGAATGAAGTGGATTACGAAGCTGAACTAGCCATAATAATCGGAAAACTAGCGCGAAATGTGCCTGAAAACGAAGCACATAACTATGTTTTAGGTTACACGTGCAGCAACGATGTTAGCGCGCGCGACTGCCAACTTCGCCTCGATGCTCAGTGGGCAAGAGGAAAGTCGTTCGATACATTCGCTCCGATGGGACCCTGGATCGAAACTCAGCTTCAGAGCGACGTAGCCGGCATCCGGTGCCGGTTAAACGGAAGAACGATGCAAGATTCTAATACAAAGGACCTTATTTTCAATACCAGTCAACTGATCTCTTACTTATCGAAGTGCATGACGCTCATGCCGGGCACAGCAATAATGACTGGAACTCCATCAGGTGTAGGTTTCGCTCGAAAACCTCCCGTCTTCCTCAGAGCGGGAGATGTGGTAGAAGTTGAAATCGAAGGCATCGGAACATTACAGAATCCCGTGAAAACAGAAAACTAATCGACGAGTTGCGCTCGTAACAAGATTTGAGAATAGTACGGAAGTTTCTTCTACCCGTCCGTCGGTCAACACAGCTAGTTAAGTGAAACTCCATGTCGACGATTAAGAAAGTTACCACATACGGCGAAATAATGATGAGACTTTCAACGCCAGGCTTTCAACGAATACAACAAGCCCGATCATTCGACGTAACATACGCCGGCGGAGAGGCCAACGTTGCCATCAGCCTGGCAAATTTTGGTGTCCCAGTCGAATTCGTAACACGTCTACCAAACAATGAAGTCGGAGACGCCTGCATCAACTTCCTCCGACAATATGGAGTGGGCACAACAAAGATTACTCGCGGCGGAGAAAGACTTGGAATCTATTTCCTAGAAACCGGAGCTTCCCAACGCGGCAGTAAAGTGATCTACGACCGATCAGGATCGTCCATTGCCACGATTGAACCTCCGATGTTAGATTGGAAGAACATTCTTGCGGACACATCATGGCTCCACATCAGCGGCATAACCCCAGCCATAAGCAAATCCTGTGCGGACTCTTCAATCGAAGCTGTAAGAACAGCACGATCAATGAAAGTGAAAGTGTCTGTTGACTTGAACTACCGCTCCAAACTATGGAAGTGGGGAAAATCAGCACAAGAAGTAATGACGGAAATCGTGAAATCAGCAGACGTAACTGTTGGCAATGAAGAGGACGCAGAGAAAGTGTTCGGAATTCAAGCTCCCGGAGTTGACGTAACAGCTGGAAAGGTTGACCCGTTAAAGTACAAGGTCGTAGCTGAGAAGCTTAAGGAAAAATTCCCTAACCTCGAAAAAGTAGCCATAACCATACGAGGTAGCATAAACGCAAGCCATAACACATGGTCAGGAGTTCTGCTGGACGGTAACTCATTCTATACTGCTCCGGTATACGACATAACTCACATTGTCGATCGAGTTGGCTCTGGCGACGCTTTTGCCGGCGGCTTAATCTACGGTCTGCTCAAATACGGAAACTCTCAGAAAGCATTAGACTTCGCAACCGCTGCTGGCAGCCTTAAGCACAGCATACCCGGCGACGCAAGCGTAGTCTCCGTCTCCGAAGCCGAGACACTAATGAGCGGGATCACATCAGGACGAGTATCTAGGTGATGATATTGTCGAAGTTCACGCGACACCAAGTAATTACCAGAATGCTTGACGTTGGCATCGTCCCAGTCTTCTACCAGAAAGACCTGGAAGTGGCTAAGAAAATATTAGAGGCGTGCGGTGACGGCGGAGCAAGCATTGTTGAATTCACCAACCGAGGCGACTTCGCCCATCAGGTTTTCCTTGAACTATCCAAATGGTGCAGCGAGAGCCTACCACATGTCGCTCTAGGCGTAGGATCAATAATCGATCCAGGCACCGCCTCTATGTACATCAACAGCGGCGCAAGTTTCGTCGTAAGCCCAATACTCAATCCTGAAGTAGTAAAGATATGCAATCGACGAAAAATTGCTCATTGCCCCGGCTGCGGAACCGTATCGGAAATCTCTCAAGCCGAAGAACTTGGCGTTGAAATAGTGAAAATCTTCCCTGCCGGAGAAATGGGCGGTCCAGCTTTCATAAAGAACCTGCACGGACCAATCCCCTGGGCACAAATAATGCCAACCGGCGGTGTAGAACCAACATGGGAAAGCATCTCCAGTTGGATTAATGCAGGTGCAGCCTGTCTAGGAATGGGCTCCAAGCTGATCAGCAAGGAACTTGTCGCAGCAAAAGACTTCGAAGGAATCAAACACAACGTAGAAAACTGCATAGTCTGGGTAAAGAAAGCAAGAGGAACACCATTATTCACCGGACTCGAACATGTTGGCCTTTATCCATCAAAAACCGCAACCGCCAACCAACTTGCTGACTGGTATTCTGAAGTGTTCGGCTTCAAGAAATCTGAAGGAACATCATCCATCTTCCTAAATGCGCAGCAGGGCAGGATTGAAGTCATGAAGGAACCAATCCAATCCGAATGTCACGTCGCAGTCAGAGTCTCCAACTTCGAGGAGGCATGCAAGTATCTAACTGAACATGGAATCGAATTGGAGGAACCAAAAATCAAGAAAGACGTCAAAGCGGTCTACCTCAAGAAACCTGACAAAGCAGGCAACAGGGTGCACATCGTATACATACCCTGAATAGCCTGAATCAGTCACGGTTCAGTACGTAAAAGATAACAAAATCACTGCGGTTGTGGTTGTGTTTGAGGCGGTTGTGGTTGTGTTTGTGTTTGTGTTTGTGGTGTCTCTGGTGCCTTAGCCACCGGTTCAGGGCCAGCACAGGCTGATAGGTGGTCCCGGTACTCGTCAAGTCGGATCATCTTGTGGCAGCGAATACATTCGACGGTCTTCATTTCAGTCCGTACGGATTTATTGCTGAATTTACGCCGCCCCAATTAGTTCACGCTCAATCCAATCATTGTATACGCCCCTATTGAATGTTAATTGTAGGTCGATGCGACATTCATTGTCTTGATGAGTGTGTGTTTGGATTGTTAATTGAACGGGCATCGACGAGTTGAGGAGCTGGCTGTACCATTTTCTGTATTCTGATGTTGGACATGCTTTGAATCCGTTTCAGTTCTGGCATTTCCCGACTTGAGACGAGTGTTACGGCTATGCCTGCTGCTCCTGCGCGACCGGTTCTGCCGATCCTATGGAAGTAGGAATTGGGATCTCTCGGCATATCATAGTTTACGACGTGTGATACACCTTCAATGTCCAATCCGCGTGATGCGACATCGGTCGCTACTAAGAATCGGACACGTCCGCGTCTGAAATCTTCCAATGCTCGGTCTCTTTGACCCTGGGATAGATCGCCGTGTATTACCGTGACATCGCGTCGTGTTTTTCGAAGTCGATACACTAGCCTGTCAGCGCCAATTTTGGTTGAACAGAAGATCAAGCCACGGTCTAGTGATTTGTCTGCCATTATGTTGCAGAGCGCTTGGAATTTGCGTTCTGGATCGACGAGATGGTAGAGTTGCTCTATTTCTTCCACTGCGATTTCATCACGACTGACCAGAAGTTTTTCAGGATTGTACATGTGTCTCGCAGCAAGTCCAAGAATTTCATCCGGCATCGTTGCTGAGAACATGGCAGTTAGTCTTTGAGTGGGGGTTCGACTGAGGATGAACCCAATATCATCTATGAATCCCATGTCGAGCATTCGGTCCGCTTCGTCCAGGACAACCATTCTCACGTCATCCAGAACGAGGGTTCCTCGTTTGAGATGGTCAATTATTCTTCCTGGCGTGCCAACTACTATGTGAATTGTGTTTTGGAGGGCTTCCATTTGTCCATATATTGGTTGGCCTCCGTAAACTGCCAAAGTTTTCACGTGTAGGTATTTACTATATTTCCTTAGGTCTGACGCTACTTGTTGAGCAAGTTCCCTTGTTGGAACCAAAACAATTGCTTGAACAGCGTCCAAGCCGCTATCGATCCTCTCAATCATCGGAACACCGAAGGCAGCTGTTTTTCCAGTACCTGTCTTCGCTTGACCGATAACATCTCTACCGTCGAGAAGTGGGGTGATTGCAGCGACTTGTATCGGGAACATTTCTTGAAATCCAAGTTCCCTCAAAGCGCGAGTTATCTCTCCCTTTACCGGGAGGTCTTCAAACTGTTTCATTGATTTTTCACTTTTTGAAACCGCTTTACAGAAAAAGTAGAACGTCTGTGCTTCCTTTTTACGGAAAAACCGCGTTCTAGTTTCGCTGTGCAGAACTGTATTACGGTCCGCACGCGGTTTTCGTTAGCACGCTAATGGCAGGGGGACTTTTAAAGATGCTTACGGTGAGCACCAAAATGGAACCGTCATTCATGGCAATTACAGCTAACACATTATGGGAAAATGACGCTAACCACGTGTGCACATAAGATAAGTGGGTTGCATTGTTACGATTTCTTTATGGCCACAAAATGGGTCGATCGAATTTGCGTAAATAAAAAAATGGGAAAAAGGCGGAATTTTCCACGAACTTAAACTCGCGACTAATCGCCTTTAGTGAGTTTAATTTCAATCGTGGAAACGTTCCTTGTTTGACCCTCTTCACCTAGTACTTCTGTGCCAATGTTCACTTCTTTAATCGACAGCTTACCATCGAAGAAACGTCTACGGCACACTTCGACTACGTCAACAGCCTTCGATATGACGCGTCCTCGTGCCTTCACTGATAGTTCCTTGGATCCACTGTTGATTTGCATGACGATAGCGGTTGCGTAACTCATCAGAGGTTTCTGACCAATGAGAACGGTATTTGATGGTATGCCACTTCTAGAAGGGGGCCTTGGAGTCTCTGTCCTTTCTGTCAAGCATTGTTCACCTCCGTGTGGAAAGTATACTGGTAGTAGTGCGGAAAGTCAGAAATCGGCTTCAGTCAATAAAAGCCTTCCTACGTCGCTCGATCCATCACTAGAAACCATGCATGCGACCGTTCAGCTGGATTAAATAATATGCCCTAACGTTACAGACGCAAAGAGTACATGTGTAATGGCTGAGAACAATCCAGAAAATACATCACCGGCCACATCTGAGGTTGCGACACCTTCAGAGGAGCCCAAGAACTCAACAAAACTCCAAATTGATCGACCCACAGACTTCAAGTTTCATATAGCATACGAAGTTTACTCGAAAGCATGGGATCATAACTCGCTTGATTCAGTTCGAATAAAACTAAACGAACTCATATCTTCCCTAGCAAATGATGAAAACGGGTACACGGACTTCTACGGTCAAATGCAAGAATATCGCAGAGATGCAGGCGGCTTCAGGTCGGGCAAGTTTAGAATTGAGACATCCAGGAAACGTGATTACCAGAGGACTACGACACGGAACGATCGAAATCGCCGCCATAAATAACCGCAAACATACAAGAAAGAATAGGTAGAATTAATTAGGCCCAGTCCCCGTACTGCCAGCTAAGCTATGTGTACGGGCTGAAGCCGACCGTCTAATTGTAATTAGATCGACGTGCCGTATTCACCCGAAGAACTAGCTGACCGAAATCGAGGTGAAACGCATGAGCGATCGTTCCTTCCATAAGCCAGTCGAAGAAGGGAAGGAGTACGAAGTCGAGATCAAGGAGACCAGCCGTCGTGGTGACGGAGTCGCAAGGATCGAAGGTTTCGTAGTCTTCGTCCCCCAAACTAAGCCTGGCGACAAAGTGAAGGTAAAAATTAACACCGTAGGCCCAAGATTTGCGACCGGTGAAGTAGTAGCCGCCCCATAGTAAGGACGGCTGACCTAGCAGCAAATCTCCCTTTTCTTATTTCATTTTTTTATTTCTAATTTAATCCCGGATATTCTGCACTTAATGTGTTCCAGGGGGGAAGATAATTTGCCTCGCTTCCCAGTAACGCGGCCAAAGATATCTCAGCATGTCAGGATTATTCCCACGTTTGACGCTTAGGTAATATGAGATCAGGTACAACGGGATTATGTTCAGGTAAGGTGACAGTGACTCGTTCCTTGCCGGCAGCTTAATTGAATTACAGAGTGAAGAAATGTCTCTATCGTCCTCGTCGACTATAGCGAGAACGGATGCTCCGTAAATCTTCGCGGCTTTCACCAGCGTACGATTTCTGTCGTAACATTTGCCTTTCGGAGCAAGAACGATAAGAAATGTATCTTGATCAATTGACGCCCACGGCCCATGCAGAATCTGTTCAGTATCAAATCCCTGTGCTGAAGTGTAGGAGGTTTCCATAATCTTCAACGCCGCTTCCAATGTGTTTGCGAAGTTCGGTCCTGACCCCGCAATATAGTAACGTGTCTTCGTGTAATTCTGGCCTGCCATTTGCTTACACGCATTATCGGTCGACTTCAATACTTCTGACGTTAGGCTAGGTAATTCGTCAAGAGAAGTTTCAAGGTCTCGAGCAACGCCAGCCTCGTCCTTACGACCCAGTAACCCGATTGAAATTTTCGCGCATGCAATCGCAGCTGCCACGTAACATTTCGTGTGACATCTGGACGGATCTGGACTATTGCCAACGATAAGCGTCTCATCTGCCGCTTCAGAGATAGGTCGATCAGGATAATGCGTAATCCCTACCCCGAAGGTACCCTTCGAATGCCCATACCTTAACGCGTCAACAGTTGCTTTCGTAATGCCACTGTGGGATACAGCGACCATACCCGTTTCCGAACTCAACGGATAGCCGTGTTGCTGCAGTTCCAGCGAAGAAACACACTCAGACCTAGACTTCGATGAATGAAGAGGGTATGCGCCCAACATGGCTGCAAAGAAAGCCGTACCGCAACCAGTAAAGTAGAGCGACTTCTTCTCACTAAGCCGTTCGGTTGCAGAAGAGATTTCAGCGTTCTTCAAAGTCTCACGAATTGTAGCAGGAATCTCGTAAATCATATCATACGTTAGGAATGGATGCGAGGTACGATCCGGTACCAGCATGGGAGGAATTGGGTTCGACAAACGAATCAACCGTACAAGAAAAGCATCTTTTCCTTAAAGCTTCCCAACACTCAGTGTGACCCCCCGCATCACTCTAACCCGCACATTCATAGGAAGAGTTTAGAAGTTCAAAGGACCTACAGACACTTGGTGTCGGAATGAATTCTGCGGAAGTAGCAAGAAGTCTTGACTCCGCACGCGAAGAACTC
>DASQZS010000270.1:0-4048 GCA_035638535.1 Candidatus Acidiferrum sp. | reverse complement strand
AAAAACCTGTTGAATCCTCCCAATCTACTCGATCAAGCTCACGAGAAAGCTCGCTCCACCTACCGATCCGCGATCGGACGTGATCGCAGTGAACTCATCACCCCCGCACTCGTCCTCGATCTTGATATTGTCCGTCAAAATCTTACCTTGATGTCTGACCTGATGAAGAACTCACCAGCGAAACTTCGTGCTCACATTAAAGTTCACAAAAGTCCTGACATTGCCAAAATGCAAGTCGATGCTGGCGCCATAGGCATCGGCACTGCCACAATCTGGGAGGCAATCGTTATTGCGCGTGCAGGAATCCAAGATGTATTCGTCATAAATCAAGTAGTAGGAGCCGAAAAGGTACGTGCGGCAGCACTTCTAGCGCGTGAAGTTCCCCTCAAAGTGGCGGTTGATGATCCTGCAAACCTTAGAGCGCTCTCAGCAGCCGCTCAGAAGTCAGGTAGTAAGATCGGTTGCCTCATCGAAGTTGACACTGGCATGTACCGTTGTGGTGTCAACTCACCAGAAGAGGCATTAAACCTGGCACGTCGCATTTCCGAACTTCCGGGCTTGCGACTCGATGGCTTAACAGGGTACGAGGGGCACTGTTCGCGTGAATTCGACAAGTTGAAACGAGAAAAAATGGCTCGAGAGGCCATGGACTACTTTGTCTCCGTCGTAGCCGACCTACTCATAAAGAACGGTTTTCCGTGTCCAATCTTATCCGCGGCAGGAACAGGCACATGGGAACTCACAGCGTCGCATCCGGGAATTACTGAGATACAGCCCGGGTCCTACGCGACTATGGACGGATACCACGTCGGCCTCGAACCTCGATTTAAACAAGCTACGAGCGTTATGTCGACTGTGATCAGTCGTCGGAATGATCACATAGTCATCGATGCTGGGAAAAAGACTGTCGGGGCAAACGAAGCGATTCTTAAAGAGTATAGCTATCCCATTGCTCGCTATGACGAAGAACATGGAATATTCAACATTGACGCGTCGTGTCCGCTCAAGACTGGAGACGTAGTAGAGCTGCTTCCAGGTTACACTCCCTTCGCTGTGAACTACTTTGATGTTTATCACGTAGTGGAAGGTGACAAGGTCACTGATGTTTGGCCTATAATACCGAGAGGTCCAGAACATGACGGACTCTTGGATGAGCTATCACGTTAGCGAATTCAATTCAGAGACCACTGCCTCAATTCGATTTGAAGGTTCCCGATTGGAACTGAAATAACAGGTCTAACTACAGTAAATCTAAAAACCTCGTTCGATTCAAGTTTGATGTGATTAATATGGTGAAGTGGGGTATCCACTCTCTGCTTTGGACTGAACGGTTCGATGTGAATCCTGAACCAGTAGCTAAAAAGGCAAAAGCATTCGGATTCGACGGCATAGAGATCTACGTTTCGCCTTCACAAATTGATACTTTCGACAAGGGAAGGGTCAAGAAGGCTTTGCGTGATGCAGATCTTGAATGCATAGGTTGCACTTGTCTCGATAAGACGACTGATATTACCAGCGCGGACGAGACGATTCGGAAGAACGGAATCAATCATCTACAAAAATCCGCAGAACTCTTCTCTGAATTTGACGCGAAACTTGTTACCGGAGTAACTTATGGAGCATGGGGAAAACTTACCGGTACTGGTCGAACAGATGAGGAATGGATTCATTCGGCGGAAAGTCTTAAGCAGGCTTGCCGTCTCGCTCGAAAAAACGGCGTTACGATTGGCCTCGAACCGGCGAATAGATTTGAAACATATGTTCTCAATATTGCTGCTGATGCTGTCAAGTTGGCGAAAGAAGTTAACGAACCGAATATCGGCGTTCACTTGGACACATTCCATATGAATATTGAAGAGAAGAATTTCTATGACCCAATAGTGGCGACTGGAAAACTCCTATGTTATATGCACTGCTGCGAAAATGACAGAGGCGTGGCTGGAACTGGAAACACTAACTGGGACGCCGTGTTCAAAGCCCTTTCCAAAATAGATTATGACGGATGGATTACGTTAGAATCCTTTACTCCAGACATAAAGAGTGTTGCAGCGAGTACTGCAATATGGAGAAAGGTTGCTCCCAGCGCTGATGCTATAGCTTCAGACGGATTGAAGTACCTCAAATCGATGCAAAGAAAATATATGAAAAATTAGGGTAAGCAACGATTTTATTTCCATTACGAATCGACGAGTATTACTGCAATTTTCCTCGACAAGGAATCTCCAAATTCCCTTTAACAACGCTGCCTTGGGTTAGGACGTAGTTGTCGTGGAGGCACACAGTTGTATCCACATGTGTTGGGATAAGTTCCAACTTATCTGCTATCGCACAGTCAATCTCTTGTTTGTGGGTAGATATGTGACCGTGCTCGGCGTTCAACGAAATAACCTCCATCTCTGGTCGATCTTTGATTAATGGGAGGCCGTGGTCAGCACTAATTGCTTTGTAACCCGCATCCACAATCGCCTTGTTTGCATGTGGTCTACTAACGACGGTGCACAATAACGTCAGCGAAAGTTCGAAATCGATTCCATAGTGAAGATAGGTTGCGTCCATAAAGACGTACGATCCCGCCTGGATCTCGGTCACTCCAGGAAAATCGCTTGAAATATCGTATGACATGGTCCCTCCGCAACTGACTATCGGAACCTCAAATCCTGCATCTTTCACCTGATCTTTGGTTTCAACCAGCAGTCCCAACGCACTCTCGATGGCTGCACGTTTTTTACTTGCGTCAGTGAACTTTCTAAGCGCACCCTCATAACCCATTAATCCTCTAAATTCAATATTCTTCAGTTTTGCAATTTCGCTGATTAAAGCAGTTGCAGGTTGTTCCGGTGATACTCCGCACCTGTCTAGAATTCCTTCGAGGTTGCTTCCTAAATTTAGTTCAACGATGATTCCGACATTCGAACCTTCCTGAGCCGCGAAATATGAGATCTGTTTCGCGTTTTCTAAATTGTCGACTGCTACTTGCACTTTGCACCGTTTGGCTAGCCTAGCTAGCCTTCTTATTTTTTGTTCGCCGACGATTTCGTTAGCGATTAAGATGTCGTCAATTCCTGATTGCGCCATTACCTCAGCTTCGCTGACTTTCGCGACGGTAATACCGATTGCGCCGGCTGCAATCTGCTTCTTAGCGAGAACAGGTGACTTATGCACCTTAACGTGAGGCCTGAGCTTGGATTTTCGCCCGCGAAAGTATTCCGCCATTCGCGCGATATTTCTCTCGAGGATATCAACGTCAAGAACTAGTGCTGGCGTATCAATCTGCATGGCTGTCATGGCTGTTCCGAGAAACTAGTACTATCGTTCGAAGAATAAACACTCCGTTAAGGCTCACCATAATCTGATGCAACGAGAGTTAGTTAATTCAAAAGACACTGAGAATGTTCTTAGCGAAAGCCCGGATTTGTTTCTTATCGCATCCAGTATAGGTTGTAACTTCATTTACGCCAACTTCTTGGTACGTTTCGATTACATTAACAACGTCTTTCCAGTTCTTGCAGAAGTGCATGTTTTTGTGGAGGTCGTTCACTGTGACCTGTTTTCCCGCTTCCTCTACCGCTACTGGGTTTGGGATGCTCCAGGAATCTTTGCGAAAAACTCCAAGCGTTTTCCAAGCGTTCTTTATGATATCTTCCGGTTTGTCGAAGCTGAAAACTAGCTCTACTGCGACTTTTCCTAGACCCGTTTTGTTAGCTTCATTTCTTCCTTTCTGGTATTCAGGTAGAATGATTTCTTTCAGTTTCTGCGGATCATTTCTAGGACTTATCGTGATTAATCCATCACCGTAGAGTCCGGCTGAGTGGGCTGCTCTTTTACCGATTGCAGAGCAGTAGATTGGAATTTTCCTTCGCGGCTTAGTGTATAGGTAATAGAAGTCTGATGAGAAGTATTTTCCTTCGAACTTGAATGGTTCGGTTGACTCCCACATTTGACGTATCAGTCTCGTCCCTTCGGTTAGTCGTTCCATTCTTTCTTCCCATTTCGGCCAGTTTCCGTTCCAGAAGGGTCGTTCGTTCAATGCTTCACCCGTTCCAACGCC
>DASQZS010000269.1:0-7783 GCA_035638535.1 Candidatus Acidiferrum sp. | reverse complement strand
GGAACTTAAAACTCAGCTTGGCAAAATGCAGGAAGGGCTTGCACAATCATTGCCTAGAGTCGAAGTCGAACAGATTAGAACCGTGCTGCAAGAAAAAATCATGAAACTTCAGACAGATCTAACCAATTCAATAACCGGAGGTGAACCTCAACGTTTGCGCGAAGACGTTCAACAATTGAAATCAAAAATCAACGAACTGGAAAAAGAACTTGGGGCTGCGACTAGGCGAATAAGATCACTGGAAACACCAAGAGACACAAAGGATACGATCTAATAGCTTCAAAGGTCACGCGAAGGTCACAGTTTTCGCATATTTTTCTTTGGCACAGCATCGCCCAATCCTGGGAAACCGCATAGGTGGCACTTGAGTTCTAAATTGCAGATCCTTTCGCCAGTAAGCCACCGTAACATACGCTCACCACTACTAGTTTATTATACAATGGTTCTACGATTTCAATAACGAGCAGAGAATTAGTTGACGAAGAAGAACTTCAAGCATATAGACACTAAACTCATCCACGCAGGCGAACCTGACCCGCTGATCATGGGCGCTGTCAGTATGCCAATTTTTCAATCGACCATGTTTGAGTATTCTGGTGAAAAAAACTACCACGACCTAATGTACATACGCTTGAATAACACGCCTAACCACATCGCTCTTCACGAAAAATTGTCGGCGCTCGAGAACGCTGAAGCCGCCTTAGTTATGGCGAGCGGGATGGCGGCTATCTCAACCACGTTACTTTCGATTCTCTCTTCAGGCGACCATCTGCTCTCTCAAGACTGCCTATACGGCGGCACTCATGATTTTGTCACGAAAGATTTTCGTTCATTCGGTATATCATACGATTTCATTGACGGAAACAATCCGGAATCATGGAAGATGAAGCTGCGACCAAACACTAAAGCGATTTACGTGGAAACAATGACGAATCCTACGATGCAAGTCGCTGACCACAAAGCGATTGTCGAATTCGCAAAAGCCAACAACCTAGTGACAATTATCGACAACACTTTCGCAAGCCCAATCAACTTTCGACCGCCAGAACATGGTTTCGATCTATCACTGCACAGTTGCACAAAGTATCTCAACGGTCATTCCGACATTGTCGCCGGCGCAGCCATAGGACGCAAAGAGCTTGTGACCAGAATTAAGCGTAGACTTGATCATTTAGGCGGGTCACTCGACCCCCACGCTTGCTTTCTACTACACAGAGGTATGAAGACACTCGGGGTTAGAGTCAGATATCATAACGACAGCACGCTTAAAATCGCAAAGTTCTTGAACGATCATCCAGCCGTTGCGAAGGTTAACTATCCAGGTCTCGAAACACACCTACAACATAAGAGAGCACGTGAACTCTTCGACGGTTTTGGAGGTGTTCTAAGCTTTGAGCTTAAACGAGACCCTGCTGCCGCACAGCGATTCATTGAAAGTACAACGTTACCCATTGTGGCTCCCAGCCTTGGTGGTGTAGAGACGCTAATCACGCTACCAGTACAAACTACACACGCCGGAATGACACCTGCAGACCGAAACGCGTTGGGCATCACTGATGGACTGATTCGTTTGTCTGTCGGGTTAGAGGCTACTGAAGACCTAATCGAAGATTTCCAGCAAGCTTTCACCGCGATAGCTCACTGAAATCCGGAAGTAAAGTGGAAGTTTGCACCAACACGCATTAATTAATTCATGCCATAACCTGCTCATGTAGAACTCGGTGAGCACGCTCTGTCGGACACTCGTAGAAGAATTGGAGGTCTACTCTTGCGCTCTCCAGGGCTTCACTTCAGAGAAATTCAAAGAAGACTGCACTTGGCGAACGGGGCGTTAGAACATCACCTCCGAACGCTGTTGAGATCAGGCAGCTTAGAATCGGAGCGCGACGGCCAATTCGTCCGATTCTACCCACCTCCGATCCGACACGAAGAACGTGTATACATCTCGATCCTAAGACAGCCACGCCTAAGAGAAATCATCACGTTTCTCATTCTACGCCCAGGATCAGATTATAGGACGATTGCTCAAGAACTAAATCTATCGCCTTCCACGATCACCTGGCACTTGAAACGGCTCCAACAAGTAGGAGTTGTCACGCGTGGGAAGAAGAATGATAGTGAGTTAACTTGTTTCCAAATTTCGGAACCCGAAAGATTGACTAAAATCCTCTCAGCATACAGACAAAGCTTTCTAGACAAAGCAGTAGATTCGTTTCTCGACACATGGGAAAATCTGTAAGCTATAAACTCGCAGCTATCTGTTCACTCGGTCGGAATCTGTTTCGGCAAAGAAAATTCATCATAACGCTTGTACTTCCAAACACCCACCGAAATTAGCCACGTCGCAAGGAAGATAACTATGATTCCATAACCTAGGGTTTCAAAATCGAGATTGTTAAGCCAATTCCAAAAGGATCCAGTAAGGTTCAGTTCCGCTGTAGCAACTTGAATTAGCTCAGCACTACCAATAGCGAGCGCTACTAGAACAGAAATCATCGTTACCGTAAGGTTATAGTAAATTTTGCGCAAAGGGTGAAGAAATGCCCAACCATACGCCACACGCATTGTTACGCCGTCCGTCGTATCCACCAGAACCATCCCACACGTAAACATGACCGGCAATACGAGAATCATCCAAACAGGAATGGAAGAAGAGACACCTACTCCAACACTTATCGCTATAAGGGCAACCTCAGAAGCCGTATCAAAACCCAATCCGAACAATACTCCGATGGGAAAGATCTGCCAGGGCTTCTTGACGACCTTGAACAAACGCCTAAAGTAACGGTTCAAGAAACCTCGATTTTCAAGTAAATTATCCAATTCGTCCTGATTCAACTTGCCTTTTTTCATTTCCTTAAAAACACGATAAATGCCAAAAACAATAACCAAGTTAACCAAGCCAATCAACCAGAGAAAAACACCGGAAACCATAGTTCCAACAATGGCACCTCCACTTGCCAGTGCAGGAATATGCCCACTTACGGTTCTAGTTGCGACAACCAATCCCACTATCAACGCGATAACGATCGTCGAATGCCCCAAAGAAAACCACATCCCGACCGTGAATGGACGTTGATCGTCCTGAATCAGCTTCCGCGTGGTGTTATCAATCGCGGCGATGTGATCAGCATCAACACCATGACGCAATCCAAACGTGTACGCGATTATTCCGAGGCCTGCGAGTAGAACTGAAAGTTTGCCTACAATCGTCGACGCCACAAGGCCTAGTACTGTAGCGGTTCCGATCAACGCATAAACAATCACAATTTTAGTTTTCTCACCTCGAGAAAGGCCAATCGCCGAATTTCCCTCTCGAGACATTTCACCCCTCCCCTTTTACAATCGGCATGGATTATTGTAGTAATAAAAAATTAATTATCAGTAATACTGACTTAATAGAACACTTGAGATCAGTAATAACGGACGGACACATGAGATCTAAGGAAAAAGTGACCAGAATCAGTCTCTCTCTTTCACCCGACCTATTACAACGCTTCGATGACGCTGCTACGGAAATGGGATTTGTAGATCGCTCGAAAGCAATACAATCAACCTTACGCAATCTCATCAGCGAGGAAAAGCATTCCTTCAACGCAAGCGAATCGGTGACCGCGGTCGTCACCGTTGTCTATAACCATGAAATTAGGGGAATAGATGCTGCCCTTACGGATGTGGAACATGAAAACGTTGATCATATAGCATCATCGTTACATGTGCATCTCGGAGCCTCACATTGTCTGAAAATTGTTGTGTTGGAAGGACGTGTCAGTGAGGTCACTGCATTCGAGAAAGCACTAAGGAATCTGAAAGGCGTAATGCAGCTTAAGGCAACATTCCTCAGAACGAAAATGGACAAAATGATATCCAATCGCAATTGATTCTCCTTACTTAGAACCTAATTCTGCTTTTGGAGCAGTTGCCTCACTTGTCTTCTACTAGCGATATACGCCGCCATAATTGCTTTAATTATATCGACCGGAAGGAATGGGATTACTCCAATCATTAGCAAGACCGGAAGACTGTTTCTGAGCCACACCCACAATCCAATCTCTCCGAGCAAATAGATTGGAACTAACCCCATGAGACTCGCAATTGTCATTCGTATAAGGCATGGAAAACGTTTGGCTTCAGCGATTCTACCTGTCAGGTAGGCTGCCAACACAAATCCCAACAAGTATCCTCCCGTGGGTCCAACTAAAACGCCTGGACCAGATCCTCCGCCGGCGAAAACTGGTAATCCAATCAGCCCGAGCAGTAGATATATCATCTGGGCTAACGCTCCAAGCCTTCCTCCTAACACTGCGCCAGACAACAGAACAAAGAACACTTGCAAGGTAAACGGAACGGGAGTTATTGGTATCGAAATCCACGCACCGATTGCGGTAAGAACAGAGAAAACTGCCGAGACTGTTACGTCTCTAGGTTTCAACTTCACTGGAAACAGCCTGAGGAATGCGCTACGCTTTGGGTTGCCATTTTAAACTTTGGTCGAACAAGTCCGTGATTGGAGTCAATTCGGATGAAATTATTGCATATGTTTGTGAGATATCTTCGGACACATAGTCAGTTCAAAAGATATAGTCAAGAAGGCTGTTTACAATCTTCGAAGCGCAAAATTCTCACCACGTACGGTTACTGGCCAATTGAATTATTCAGTCAGCTTGATATGTTGAGACCTAAGGTTGAAAAGTGAATTTAGCAACTAAAACGAGTTTTGTAATCCGTTATTTGCTAAATGCCTGTAAGAGAATTAATGCGAACCTATTAGTAGATATAATCCTATAACTGGGCGCGGATTTTCTAAAGCTAATGACCTGTGAGATAAATCCGATTTTTGTACCCGTTAGCCAAAAAGAAGACATTATCGTCTATACCGCTAAGAAAATTGTCACCATGGAACACGAGAACCCTGTAGCGACAGCAGTCGCTGTGTTCGGCAAACGTATCATAGTTGCCGGTACACTGAACGAAGTCAAAGACTTCCTTAGGAACGCGCCCTACCATTTGGACGATATCTTCGCTTCAAAGATTATCATGCCCGGCTTGATCGATCAGCATCTTCACCCTGCTCTAGGCGCTCTTACGCTAGCTGTGGAAGTGATCGCTCCGGAAGACTGGGTCGTACCAGGCAAGACTTGGAAGAAGGCCTCCAACCAGGAAGAATATATCACTCGTTTGAGCAAAGCGAATACCGCGCTTAGTGATCCCGACGAATGGTTGTTTACTTGGGGATACCATCAATTCTTCCATGGTTTGATTGATAAGAAATCCCTCGATAATATCAGCCTCTCGAGACCAATAGCCGTCTGGCACAGATCTGCTCATGAATTTTATGTGAATACGGCGGCGCTGAAGGCGCTGGACATAACGGAAGAATCAATTCAGGGAAAAGGGCTCTTCAGCGAGCAAACTGATTGGACGAAGGGGCACTTCTACGAGGGTGGCTTGAATCTTATCCTACCCGCGATCTTGCCTAAACTGGCTACGCCTGAGCGTATCGCCTTTGGTCTGAAACAACTAGTGAAAATGCTCCACCAAAACGGTGTAACCGCGTACAACGAGCCTGGTGCTCTGATGACACCTGACATTTGGAAGCTCTACCAGCAAATTCTCGGATCCGATGATACGCCGCTCTACAGCTTCTTCATTGCAGATGGACGGGGCATCGTCGACCGATACGGTCTCGAAGGTGCGCTGACGGAAACCGAGAAAACCATCGCGCTCGCCCCATCACCCGATCGTAAAATGCAATTCTTCAGCAAACAGATCAAGCTCTTTGCTGACGGAGCTATCATCTCACAACTTATGCAGATGAAGGACGGATATTTAGACGGCCACCACGGCGAGTGGATCATACCTCCAGACGAATTGGAAAGGAGGGCAAGGTTCTATTGGAATGCCGGGTATCAGTTGCACATTCACGTCAACGGGGACGAAGGCCTAGAAGTTGTGCTCAATATACTCGAAAAACTTATGCACGAAAACCCGCGCCCTGACAGTCGCAGCGTGATCATCCATTTTGCAAACTCAACGGAAGATCAGATAGACCGAATCGCGCGACTCGGTGCCATCGTCAGCGCCAATCCGTATTACGTTACTGGCTTCTCCGATAAATACAGCGAGATCGGGCTAGGACCAAAACGCGCCGACGCGATGGTGCGCAGCGCATCAGTTACAAACCATGGCATCCACTACTCATTTCATTCAGATCTTCCCATGGGACCAACCCACCCACTCTACCTTGCATGGTGCGGCGCAAACCGAATCACGCATTCAGGTCGAGTGGCAGGTCCAGAGCAGCGTATCCCCATCGATACTGCTCTCCGCGCCATCACGATCGAAGCCGCTTATTCATGGCGTAAAGAGAATGAACTCGGCAGCATCGCGCCAGGCAAAATCGCCAACTTCACCATACTCGAACAGGATCCATACTCCGTCGACCCAACCAAGCTGAAGGACATACCCATCTGGGGAACCGTCTTTGAGGGACGGCTTTTTCCCATCAACAAGGAATAACCACACCGAACCATTGACGCAAAAAAGTTTTTGATCCATTTTTGCATAAGTCGTGCAACGGAAAATACACTTTACCGCACTGAGAACTGGCAATCGTCCGTCGGCTATTCATGCCGTATAGAACAGAAATCAGGACAGAAATCGCCCATGCGCCATAATACTCGTGGCACGGTAAATGATTCGTATGCAAGATTTTCAAGGCTAACAAAGCTCAACTGATCCCTACGGACGTACGGTGACATGCGGGACGTCCCGAAGACCGTGCTTGCATGAATGACCCACGTCCGAAATGTCAATCTTTCATGTGAATACTGTAACCTCACTAGATAACGTGAGTGAACAATGAGATCTCTCTAAGAACTTCCTCAGCGAAGTTCTCATGATAAGAGATGTCTCAGCAAGAAGTAGAATTCGATAGATCATGCGAGATAGATTATGACTGCACATGTGAATGCGACCAATGCGTTGAAGCCAACCACGGATTCTGCGAATTGGGCGTCTGCTGGAGGAAGAAGTAGCAATGTATGCGAGAACAATGTTCGAATGGCTTAGATGCGCCAAATGCGGCAAACCCCTTGGAGAATTCAGCAGAAGTTCCCGCCTTAGCACAACTGAAATCATGTGCCAAAACTGCCGAAACAACGACTGAAGAAAATTCGAGAAATTTGCAATTGTGAGGTGAACAGTGTGGAAAAAACCGAGTCATTTCTGAAGAAACTATTCAAAGGTAAGAAAGATAGCCGCGAAGCGAATGTATCGAAGAAGTAATAACTTAGGCGTCATCGTCCGCGAAGCATTCAACTTTACCAGCACTAAGGAAGAACCCCTGTGGACGGCCTTAGATCAATATATGCAAACGTTGAGATGGGGACGCTTGCAGTCTTACGTGAAGACTTGGAGGGGCAACGATCCCGTGTTATACGTGCGAGTCAACAAATCAGTCTTTGCTCAAGGACGCAATGAAAAGAAGTCAGTGTGTGACCCCATGCGAGTCGCATTGGCAACCTGGCTTGCTCAATATTATGGGCGAAAAGTAACGGCGACAACCGAACTGAACTGCTTAGCCAGCGGAGCCGTTCGTTGTACCTTTACGTTTGAATTCAAATCGCGAAGTCGAATTAGGTGTTTAGTTTAATGGTTCATGAATCGAGAAGAATAACGTGAGCAATCCAATTCGTCTTAATGAACATGTCCGAAATCTCAAGAGATCGGTCGGACCGGGAGCTAATTCCTTTACAATGACAACTGCTATGAATCACGCGCG
>DASQZS010000268.1:0-3790 GCA_035638535.1 Candidatus Acidiferrum sp. | reverse complement strand
TCAATGGCCATACAAGCGTTACTGGCCGATAGTTTTGGCGCCTCTGAGCGATGATGTTACCGCCGCTATCACGTTAATCGCTGCCAACAGTAGGAAAATTTTGTGAATCGCATCCATGAAGAGGTTTATGTTTAGTTCGTTGGCAGCGAGTGGTAGCCCCGCGAAGATTGCTTCTAACGTAGACGTGGGCATCGAGGTGGCCAATATTACAAAGGCGATCCCTATACTCAACAAGAAGCCAGTGGTTATCATCGTTGCTGACATTCCAGCTGCTATTCCCCGTCTACTCACCGGCGATGCATTCATTATCGAAGCAATATTCGGTGCGACGAACATTCCAGCTCCTACTCCGATGAGGATCATTGGTAGCATGAAAATGTAGTACGGAACGGTGGCGGGCAGGAACGCGAACCATAATGATGCGATTGCGGAGATTACTAGGCCACCTGTACTGAATGTTCGTGCTCCATACTTGTCAGATAGATAACCGCTAAGCGGACCAAGACTAACGAATGCGATTGAAAACGGAATTATTAGAATGCCGGCTGTCAACGCGTCCAACAGCAAGGCTCCTTGAAAGTAGAATACTAGAAGCAGCGAAACTGCTCCTCTTGCGATGGACCCTAAGAAATTGCTGATAATCCCCGCCGAGAACGCTTTGATTTTGAATAAGCCGATGTCCATCATCGGGCTTCGTACTCTGGTTTCGACATAAACGAATATGACCAGCATTACTAAACCTGAAATCATCATGAGTGCATCTGTCCAAGTGTACCCCGAGATCGCGCCAACTGTCAGGCCGATCAAGAAGACAGATAATCCTACTGCGAAGAGACCATTGCCGAGCGGATCCAAAGGTTCCTTACGCGTCTTTGCTAACTCTTTGAGTTTCTTGTAGGCCCAACTTGTAGCAAATATTCCGACAGGTATGTTAATCCAAAAGATTGACCGCCAGCCTAATGCGGCCGTAAGAACACCGCCACCCACTAGACCGACAACTGAACCACTCACCCCTAGCACTTGATTGATGCCAATTGCCCGCCCCCTTTCTTCAATAGGGAAAGTATCCGTCAAAATTGCAGCGTTGTTAGAGAAAATCAACGCCCCTCCCACTCCTTGAATCAAACGGAATAACACAAGGCTACCTCCGGTCGGCGCGACGCTACACAACGCTGAACCGACTGTGAATACTGCAAAACCAAGATTGTATAATTTAACCCGACCGTAAATATCGGCGAGTCGACCGAATGTCAGAAGCAATGTTGCAGACACAAGCAGGTAACCCATAATGACCCATATCGCGTCGATCGTGGTTGTGCCCGGGAGCTCCCGGATAATCGTGGGAAGTGAAATGAGTACAATGTTGGCGTCGAGTTGAGACATGAAAGAACCGATCGTTGTGTTGGTCAACACAACATACTTGTATTTCATGTCCGGTCAATCCTATTCGTATTCCAAACAAACAGCAATATCGTATGTTTATCGTATATGGTTCATTATTCATGATCTAGCGTGGCATCAGTTAGGAGGAGAGCTGTGAAAAAGAGACGAAGATAGACTACGATCCGGATTCGCTCTCACTTCATGGATGGAGTGTGGGATTTCAGCACCAGTTTACCGGTACATAAGCTAGGCAACAGAACACTCAGTTTTTCGATTTTTCACAGCGGGTTATCTTAGTACAGAATATCCGGATTATTACACTAGGCTCGCTAAACTCGAAAAAGAAGCAGAAGCAGCACTAAAACTCAAACATGAGACTATCGAGAACGAAGACATGTTCGGGTAAAAAATAACAGTTCGAGTATTTGTGAAGTCTATCGAAGAACGAACGGATCGCCCATCTTACCTGACATATCAACCCAAATGCTCTTAGTTTGCGTAAACTCTCGGATCGCTTCCAAGCTGTTCTCCCGACCGTAACCGCTTGCTTTGTAACCTCCGAAAGGAGACGCGAATGAGATACTTCGGTAAGTGTTTATCCAAACAGTGCCGACCTGTAACTTTTTCGCCACACGGTGCGCTCTTGTCAAGTCGTTAGTCCAAATTCCAGCCGCCAATCCAAATTCAGTGTCATTAGCCATCCGAACCGCATCTGCTTCATCTTTGAAAGGAATTACACACAGGACCGGTCCGAATACTTCCTCCTGTGCAATTCTCAAATTATTTGTAGCCGTGAATATCGTTGGTTCGAAAAAGAGACCTTTATTCGTGTCGAAGTCCGGCGATTTACCGCCGCATATTAGCTGAGCGCCCTCATTCTTGGCTAACTGGACATAATGGGTAATCTTGTCAAACTGTTCCTTGTTTGCGATAGGACCATATTCAGCATCGAGGCTCAACGGATCACCCATCTTGATTCGTTTTGTTCTTGCCACGACTTGTTTGATTACCTCATCGAAGATGCTCGCTTGAATGAATACGCGTGATCCCGCGACGCATGTCTGCCCACATGCAGCGAAGATTCCAGCAAGGACACCATTTACAGCGTTTTCTAAGTTTGCATCTTCAAATATTATGTTAGGTGACTTACCACCTAGTTCCATAGTTGTACCGGTAAGGTTTTGGGCGGCCATTTTAGCGATTGTCTTTCCAATTTCCGTGCCTCCCGTGAAAACGATCTTCTTCACCATGTGATGGGATACCAGAGCATTTCCAGCTTTCTCCCCAGATCCGGTAATCGTGTTAATCACTCCATTTGGAAAACCAGATTCCTTAACTAGTTTCATTAACTCCAGCGTTGAAACTGGCGCTAACTTGGAAGGTTTCAAAACGATTGTATTGCCTGCGGCGAGAGCCGGCGCCATGCTATAGCTGATGACTAGAATTGGCGAATTCCATGGAACTATGATGCCGATGACACCAAGCGGTTCATGCAAAGTGTAGTTCAGGGTGCTGGGCTTCTCTAAGGGAATTACTTCGCCGTAAATTTTGTCTGCCGCACCCGCAAAATATCTATACCAGTTAGGTATGGATTTCATTTGTCCGAACATTTCGCGAAGAAGTTTGCCGTTACTTTTCGTATCCGTAACTGCGATTCTCTCAGCGTTAGTCTCAATTAGATCAGCGAATTTATTGAGTAGACGAGCTCTTTGAATTGGGATCATGTCACTCCATTCGGATGATCTGAACGCTTCATCAGCAGCTCTAACTGCTTTGTCAACATCCGCGATACCTGCGTCTGGAATGCGCGCCCAGACGGTATTTGTGAAGGGATTAATCACATCGAGAGTTGAATGGTCGTCTGCATCAATCCATGCGCCATTGATGTACATTCGATAATTTTCTATTGTCTGCGATTGAACTGCGTTAGAGTCCATGTTTAGCGCGGTAGTTACATGGGCTTATCTATTTTGCGTCGGATCGAGCTCGCTACAGAGTGTACCAATCGTCGCAAAACTAAACGTTTACACTTAACAGGTTACGAAAATGGTCTGGTAAACCTGGTTACCTTAGTACTAGCGTTGGGTCGTTCCAAATAACCTACAGATGTTCGAACAGTCTCTTCAGTCCGGTCATAACAGTTTCGACTTAATCGCTAACGCACAAACATTATGGAGCCAGATCGCCGTCCGCTTCATGTTTTTTGTGGGGCGCATCACTAGACCTACCCTTTTTTATTTCCGTTCGATTTGTCCGAGAAAAACGTCAATGATTTTCGACAGCACCAGCTAGGTCTGTTATAGAACGATTTCTCTGAACGATTCGTCCACATTCGTTTTATCCACAAGTAATCCACTCTCTTTCAATCAAACGTGGAGGTGAAGTGAACAATGCCACACATAACAGG
>DASQZS010000267.1:0-9995 GCA_035638535.1 Candidatus Acidiferrum sp. | reverse complement strand
CATCAAGAAAGAACTCGGAGATACTGACAGGCGACAGACAAGTGTTGCTTCGGTCGGACAGGGAGGCGAAAACCTCGTTCGGTTCGCAGCGATCATCAATGATCTACGCGAAGCCGCCGGCCGATCAGGAATGGGAGCAGTCATGGGTTCCAAGAAGTTGAAGGCGTGGGCCTGTAAAGGAAACCTGAAGGCTCCAATCAATGACCAGAAGAAACTCATGGAATATGTAAGACAATGCGTAACAGAGGTCAAGAAAGGACCAGCGATAGATGGTCTTCATGCATTTGGCACGGTAGGCGATACAGACGACCTCAGCAGAAGCGGTAGATTGCCCACTAAGAACTTTCAGCGCGGAACATTTGAAGGAGCGGACAAAATTACCGGTGAGACGATCGTCAGCAGCGGATTTCTAATCGGAAGAGACACATGCTGGGCATGCTCAACTAACTGCAAACGTGTAGTCGAGTCAAAAGAACCCTATGAAGTAAATCGGGAACTCGGTGGTACGGAGTACGAAACAAACGGCGCTCTAGGTTCATTATGCCTCAACGATGATATGTACGCGATTGGTAAGGCCAACGAGCTTTGCAATCTCTTTGGGCTTGACACGATCTCCACAGGCGTCGTCATCAGTTTCGCCATGGAAGCATATGAAAAAGGTCTCATTTCTGAGAAGGATACTGGGGGACTGGCAATAAAGTGGGGAAACCCACAGGTGATACTGAAACTGATAGAGCAGATTGCCATGCGTCAGGGAATTGGTGACCTATTGGCGGAGGGAGTATACCGAGCCTCAGCGAAACTAGGGCGTGGTGCTGAGGAATTCGCAATGCATGTGAAGGGTAGAGAGATTCCAATGCATGAACCTCGAGGTAAGCGAGGAGTCGGGCTCATGTACGCTGTTGCAGATCGCGGCGCGAACCACATGGAATGGGAGCATGACGATCTCTGGGACCCACCTGCAAATCTTAGAGCAGAACTAGGCCTTACGCCTGAATCTGTTCCCGATCGAGGACTACTGGATTATGGACGAAGCAAGGCAAAAATTGGGAAAATCTGTGGTGACTTGTGGGCGACATTAAACAGTTTAGTTGTCTGCTGCTTCGACGTCTACCCAGGAGGCGGTATTGAACACAAGACTTTGCTGGGGATGGTGAATGCAGCTACAGGGTGGAATATGACGATGGAAGAATACATGAAGGTTGGCGAACGGGCGCTCGACATTACAAGAGCCTTCAACGCTCGAGAAAATCTTAGCAGAAAAGACGATTATCTGCCAAAGCGAATAATGGAACCTCTTCCGGATGGCACATTCGCAGGTAAGCCATTCACGCAGGAAATGCTAGACACACTACTGGATAACTTCTATGAATTGCGAGGCTGGGATAAGAAGACCGGTATACCCACTAAGTCAAAGCTCCAGGAAGAAGGGCTCGACTATGTAGCCCAAGAGCTGGATCGGTTAGGTAAGCTTACGCAATAATGGCTTATTCATCAACGACCAGATTGCCGCATTGTATCAATGGAACCTCGAAGGATTGAAGCAACCAGCATCCAGAGGAACTTGCTTCTTCTCAAGCATGTTGCTGATCAGATAACCAGACGCGGGTGCTAGGGTTATTCCTATTCGACAGTGACCTGAGGAAATGTACAAGTTATCATAACCAGGCACCTTCCCAATGACGGGGAGCCTATCTGGCGTGCAGGGCCTGTGGCCCACCAAAGTCTTTACGAGTTTTAACTCACTAAATCTGGCAACATGTTTCTCAAGCACTTTCAATGTCCACGATTTTCTTCGCTCACCATAATCAGCATCAAATCCAACCAGTTCGAAGAATGAAGTCGCTCTGAGAGTATTTTGGTCGTGCTGAGCAATAGCTACACCATAGTCCTCGAAGATTGCGGGGCTCTCTAGAATTCTTGAACCTCCGGTGTCAAAGATTGTTGCTAATCCTCGTGCTGGGAGTATAAGAGGATCGTAACCTAACGTACGACAAAGTTCTCCGCTCCATGCACCCGCAGCAACAACAACTGCATCTGCCGGCACCTTCGTTTCATCAACAAGGACGTCGCATGAGCCTTGTTTCCGAGCCAATCGCGCCTCACCAACGAGACTGACCACTCCCTTTTCTGTAAGCAACTCGCGCAATTCGCCGAACAGTTGACCAGGGTCAATGGATAACTCTTCAACAAACTCAGCTCCTCCACCGAAATTCTTGAAACCAAGAGAAGATACATCTGCCCTACCAAGGAATCGGCCATCCATCGACAACGCAGTTTCTCGAGCCAATTCACCGTTTACATAGAGCTCTGTTAATCCCTTGATCGAATCGACTTTTACCGCTTCTTCTCTGAAGAATTCTCGATATAGATCCAAACTTTTCCCCGCGAGTTCGATAACGGCTTTCTCGCAAGTCGCAGACTGTTTTCTTAGAGCTCCGAACAGCCAACTTCGGTGTCTCAGCATTTCTCTTGGCGATAAGTAGACGAAACCTTGACCGCCGAGACAAGTTGCCAAGACTTTTAGCATGCTCACGGGCGGCTCTGGTGCCGAAGCTCGAACAATGAGACCTGCGCTACTTTTCGATGTGCGTCCAGCCTCTGGAGACTTGTCGATTATTGTGACATCATGGCCCGCTTTTTTCGCATAGTAAGAAACGAATCCACCCACGATTCCGGCTCCGACGACTACAACCTTCAAAATTCCCTGCTTCCCCGCAATTTATCTACGAACTTGTTCAATTTCGTTTCATATATTCTTCAGCAATTTCTCTCGCATGTTGATAAACATCGATCCAAGTTTCGTCAGGTCTTTCGGCGCATCCGACCCCGATGACTTTGCGAGTCAAATCCTCATCTGAATTAGGGTTGCCTGGCAATATCAAAATGGAGTAGCAACGTCTCGAAAGATCTGGATTGAAGATGTCAATCATGAGAAATTTTTTATCAGTCCTCTTCTTCCAGAGAAACGGTTCTCCGTTTACGCCACGATCAACAATCCGCCAGCCTGTTTTCACTGCTTCACAAACCCAAATCGAGTTGTGCTCACATTCCTACTCCATATACGAGGCTTAGAATTTCACAATCTACTTCATTGCTGCTGGAGTATTTTGACCAACTGCTCAGATTCAATATTGCCACCGCTTACAAGCAGCGCAATATTTTTGTGCCGTATCTGATCCTTGATCTTGAATGCCGCTGCTGTCGAGGCTGCTCCTGACATTTCGGCAACCTGTCCTGTTGTGAGAAAAATCGTTTTAACTGCTCTTCTCATCTCGTCATCGTCAACTAGTATAATATCATCCAATCTTCCTCGTAAACTGCTGAGTGAGAGCTCATATGCTCTGGAAGTGGCTAAACCCTCGGCCGCCGTCGTTACAGGTTCGGCGGTAGATTTGAGTCTGCCCTCTTTCCATGAAAGATAGAAGGCAGGTGCTCCCTTCGCTTGTGCGCCAATCACTTTAATGGACGGATTTAGCGTCTTGTAGACAATACATGCTCCTGATGCTCCAGATCCCCCGCCGATCGGATTTATGACAATATCTATCTCTGGTTTCTGATCAAAAATTTCAAGATGCATAGTAGCCACTCCCTCATGGAGAAGCGGTTCGTTAACGCCATGAACGAAAAGATAGCCATTCTCAGCTGACAATTTTTGTGAATAATCTAGGGCCTCATCATAGACGTCACCATACGTAATTACATTAGCTCCGAGATCTTTGATTGCCTCAATTTTCATTTGGGGAGCTCCGCGTGGCATCACAATGGTCACTTTCACACCGAAGAGGGAGCCTGCGTAAGCTATTGATTGAGCGTGGTTACCTGTGGAAGCAGTTATCACTCCTGATTTGACTGCTCGGTCTTTCATTCTATCCATGTAATTGATGCCGCCACGGATCTTGAAAGCTCGCGTGGGTTGCAAGTTTTCCAGTTTGAGGTACACTTGACATTCTAGAAGGTTCGACAATTGTCGTGAATAGATAAGTGGAGTTGGGCTCAGATAGCGGTTTACTACTCTTCTAGCGATAAAGACGTCCTGCAGTTGCGGGATTTCCATCCGTAAAGCCATACCTCCTGATTGAATCCTGCATAATATTATCTGTTGAGCTGCAACGAAAATAAATTTCTCGTTACAGTCCCGTTTTCATATCGAGGATAGGTAACGTTAACTTTCTGAATTCAAGTTAGAATCGTCATCCGAAGACTCGAGGTATAGTTGATGTCGCAGGAGTTCAATACAGTGGATGCTGAACTAGTAGATTTCAAAGTTGAGGGCGAACACTGGCAGTACTACGATTTGTCAGATGGTTCTAAATTGAAGCTTAAGTTGGTACTTACACAGGTCCTAAGATCGCGTGATCAGGTGAATGAGCTTGGAGAACCAATCTACTCTTGGAATGCGCCAACTTTCTTGTCTATTGTATCCTGTCCGAGCAGCCTAAGAAGTCAACCAACCAACACGCCGGTGACCCCGGATCGTATTGCTGACAGCATTGACGTTGAGGTTGAGTTCGAGAAAGTAAGCAAAAAAGATGAATGGAACGTCTACGCTCTCACCGATGGAACGACGTTGCAACTTAAGCCAAAAGTCAAGGGTATTGCGAGGACCAAGCTCAAAGGCCAGGCAGGAGAACCAATCTATACAGTCGCTACAGGAAATCCAGTGTATAAAGTAAAAATTTCAAACGATTTAATCAGAAAACGCGAAGGAATAAGTGTCCAATGAATATGGTTGAGACAACAAGCGCCAAATCTAAGATATTTACTTACAAAATAGATTAAACCTCTAGGAAGAACTTAATTAAATACTACATAGATAGTAAGTTCAGTGGTAGGTTTGGCATTAGGCGAGTTAGAAGCAGAGGTCTTAGGCGCACTAAATAAACTAGGTAAAGCCTCTGCTAGGGACGTCATGAGTGAAATTAGCAAGCAGAAGCGACTCGCGTACACGACTGTGAGTACTGTCCTAGATCGTCTTTACCATAAGCATATGGTACGACGGTTCAAGGTTATCGGACGTGGCGGCGTAAAATACCTCTACTTGTCGGCAGCCCCTCAAGACATGCGTGCGAGTATGGTTGATAGAGCCCTAGGTAAACTAGTGAGCGCTTTCGGTCCATCTATAGTTCCCACGATCTATGACAGCCTCGAACAGTTATCGAAAGATGAAGTTTCCGACCTGAAAAGGAAAGTTAGTAAAGCTCAGAGAAAGTAGCACGTATGGTTCTATCGCTGTACGGTGCCTACTTCAGTGCTTTCCCAACTATCATGTCGGTACTTTTTCCGTTACTGAGTATGCTGATCCTATTCGCTTTCTTCAAGCGTAGCAGTAGCACGCGATACCGCTCTTGGAGTTTAGGTCTCATGTTACTTTCCTCTATCTTTTTGTGGTTGTTCATCGCGGCAAGTTTGATACTCTGCTTTGCATTCGCTAAGGAATATCAATTCGAGCTGGCGGATGGAATCGGAGAAGTTTTTGGGCGCGCAATACTATTCGCGGTTGCTGCTGGTCTGCCCTTCTCTCTAGCTTTGCGTAACCTATCACCGAGAATCGTTATGGGAAGAGTTGAGCAACTTAATCGTGCCCCGAGAGAATTCGTAGATATGTTCGATTCACTTGTAAAAAAGATGGGCATCTCCTCCGCTGAAATTCGATTCTCAAGGGGGAGCATGCCACTTTCATTCGCCGTTCACATCACCAGACCTACGGTCGTTATGTCAGAAAAGCTGCTTACTTTGCTAAAGAAGGACGAAATAGAAGCAGTGATGGCCCACGAACTTGCACATATCAAAAATTCAGACACTTCACTGAAAGCGCTTGTAACCGCCTACAAAACCGTCCTGCCATTTGATCCGTTGATCCGGATTGTTGAAGCCGCGTTTCATAGAGAACGTGAAATGGTTGCTGACGAAACCGCGGCTACGGTCACTCGCAAACCAATCGCTCTCGCCATGGCGCTAATTAAGATCTATGAAGCGTTTCCGAAGAAACACATAGTTTCCCAAACTGACCTTTCAATCTTAGGAGTCGGTTCAACTATAGGAAGGCGACACCCACCAATACGCGAACGTGTAAATCGACTAATTCGATTGGCCGAAATACTGGCCTAGTCATTTTATCTGGGGCAAATGGCAGAGCATCGAACATTCTACTTGGAACGTCCGATCTTCCTTTCGTCAATATAATCATAGTAATGAAGTGTGAGTTCATGAATCCCGATGTGCGAATATTTTCGGATATAAGAAACTTAACCGAATCTGTTGCTCAAATCATGAAGGAAAGTATTAACCAGACAGACAGCAGCGGGCAGTACTCCCTTGCATTGGCAGGAGGAAATACACCTCGTGCCTTATACCAACTCCTGGCCGAGGATTACGCTGACAAAATCGCTTGGACCAATGTGAGACTGTTCTGGGGAGATGAACGCTACGTATCGACCAGTGATTCGCGAAGCAATTTCCGTATGGTTCAAGAAACATTGCTACGCCATGTCCCTATTCCAACAAACCAGATTCATCCGATGCCCACAAATTATGAAAATCCAAATGATGCTGCTTACGCGTACGAAATTACGTTAAGAAAGTATTTTCATTCCATGTGGCCGCGCTTCAACTTGATGATCCTCGGATTGGGGAGCGATGGTCATACAGCGTCCATCTTTCCCGGGTCGATATCCTCCGACGACAAAAGGTGGGTAGTTGCTACTCAAGCGCCGACAGATCCAAAACAGCGTCTCACGCTAACATTGCCTGTACTGTCAAATTCAGAGCGGGTTTTCTTCATAGTGACTGGCTCCGATAAAGCAAATGCGTTAAAAAGAACCCTAACTCAAAATGTCGAAGTGCAATGGTGTCCTGCCGCAGGGGTATATCAGAAAAATGCGTCAGTGATCTTCTGGACAGACAAAGATGCTTCAAAGCTGCTTAATCTAAAGTAGATCAACCTGATCCACCACAGGCATCGCATGCAACTTTTCCTCCCCCATAACATTCCTCACATTGATTATCAACGATACCTCGTCCGTTACAAATGTCACATTCTACCATCTTGCCTGCAGCGTCTGGAATCTTCCCTTTGCCCTTACATTCACGACATTCCGCCGGTAATGTACCCGCACCACTACACTTAGGGCACTCGACCTCGCCATTTCCATTGCACGTTTTACAAGCCAATTTGGTTCACCCGATGAGAAACTACATCCACTTGAAACTTAGATATCCGGCGCAATTTCTGCAGCCAATAACCTTTGTAAGTATCGTAAAAGCTGCAGAGCGTCTTTAAAATTGTTACTGAAAAAGTAGAAACCATGCTTACTAAGCTAATCCAACACGTTTGAACTCAACGGACGAGTCCTCATCAGAACTTTCAGGTAGCCGAATAGTGGACCGTGGTTATTTCGGGATTAGCCTCATAAAGAATCTTGACTGTTGAATCTAATTATACCACCAAAATCAGTTCATAAGAAGTAAATCTCTGGATAACGAACCTTTTCAAAATGACGGATGCAAGCATTTTTGTCCTCTGATCGTGAATACTGCCATTAGTACGGCGAAGAATGCGGTCAACAGAAAACTTGACTTTATGCCAGCGACAGATGCCACCACACCAGCGAGGATGGGTCCAACAGCTTGCCCAACACCAACGGTTGATTCATACGATCCCACAGCAGCACCTAACTTATCTTCAGGATAGTGACGAGAGATTAGATTGATCGTTAACGGAAAAACGATTCCGGAAGACCCGCCTATAACCAAAATTGCCGTAAGGAAAACAATGAAAGTCGGATACACACCCACGACAACGATTCCTACCGCCATCAGCAAGGAAGCGAACAGAAGTGCTTTCTTCTCCCCTAGCATTACATACCGTTCTGATGTGACATAAGCGAAAATCCTACCTAGTCCAAACGAACCAAATAGAAATCCGATTAAGGTAGTGTTTACTCCGATCGAGTTAGCGTAGCCTGGGAAAATCGTCGTCATAACGCTGTACACAATCCCGTAACATCCGATCATAAGATACCAGGGTAACAGCTTTCTAAAAGTCCTCATAATTCCGGAAAAATTAGGAGCAACAATATCCCTTTTCGGGTAACTCGGCACAACCCAAATGATAGTTTGGATGAACGCAAATCCAAGTATAACCGAGGAGAATACGAATAATCGCAGGAACCCGAACTCTTGGATAATCATTCCACCAACGATCGGACCTACAAGAAGCCCTATCGTTGAAGCGGCACTATACCAGGCCATCTCCTTAACGCGCCTATCAATAGGAGCGAGATCTGATACTACCACCTCCACGGTCGGATAATAGAATCCCAAAGCCAGTCCTCCAACAAGCCGCAACATTACAACGTCCGCAACTGAATGAGAGAAGATGAGCGCCAACGTCGCTAGCGCGTTTATCGCTAATGCAAAGGTGAAAAGCCAGGCACGATTAACTCTATCCGCTAGATTTCCAACGAACATCGGCGTCAACGCAGAGGTAACTGCCACAGCTGTTCCTATCAGACCTAAATCGAAGAAAGTCGCGCCTAATGATTGCGCGAAGACTGGTATAAAATACATGTACATGCCCAATCCTAAGTTTGCGACGAGGACAGCAATGTATAGCCGAAAGAGCTTTGCATCGTGCAGCAATGGCGCGGTACCAGCGAACGTTTAGAACACGCTGCGATAACGTTCCTGAATATAAGAGAACGTTTCTATTCCAAAAGCATCATTGCAAAGTCAGAAATTATCTTACGTTCAACGATGATTGACTAATGTGTGACAGCATGAGACCTGCTGCGACGATAAACTATCAAAGCTGTCGCAGTTACGGCTACAAAAATTGCTATTATGATTGCCTCTGGTGTTGTGTAGTCCGGACTCCATTCGGCGCTTACAGTATACGGCGAATCCATTACACGAGAATAGTTTGTCGAAGTCGTAATCAAGGTTCCATTCCTATACCAGCCCTGGAAAGTGAGTGTACCTCCTAGAAGTCCCATGATTCCAGGGATTGATGCCTTAGACGGAACTGAGACCTGAGCGGTTGTTCCGTTATCATACCAGCCACCAGTTATTGTGCCTGATAGGTCGAGCACATTCAGATTATATTGAGTATTGTAATATGCAGTATACGTCAGATCATCTTCTATGTCTTGCGTTCGACTAGGTTGGGTGGAATCGTCCATCCAATGATCAAATTTTAGTCTTGTACCGTTAGCAAATTGGACTGTCTGGGGGACAGATATTTCATGAACCCCCGGTTGAAGCGGAACAGTCACACTTCCTGAAGCTTGGTTGGCTCCATCGACTGATGAGGAAACTGAGTTCGGCACTAAGATGGTCAGTAAGACATTACTATCCACGTTGATGTTGAAGTTCACGCTGCTAACTGTAGCACCGATAAGGTGTTGCGATGAATCAACAAAACCTACAACAGCCTGAAGATTGTATTGCTGGGATGAAGGCAGAACAATAACAAACGTCATTGATTCGGTACCAGAGCTGGAACGGGGTTGTGCAATACATGAAGCGTTCTGTCTGGTGAATAAACAGGGGTCGGGATTAGACGCTGCACCGCCAGCAAGTGGTGTCGACGACTGCGTTGTGATAATTGCTGAAGCAATTGATTCACCATGGGTTAAGTTATTGTACGCTATCGTGTAGGTGACAATTACTCCCTGTGCTGACGCTACTTGTTGAGGAGAGTGCGGTGGCGCCACTAAGTTAACTATCTGTGTGAACTGGTTTGCTTGTGTGCTAGATACAAATGATGTTAGACAAACCAGTAATACTAGACCAAATAGGAATGATATTTTACCTGAAACGGAAAGCATGTAACTTTACTACGAGCTGCAAATATGGCGGAAGTATTTGAAGGCTTTCACATATCATAGTTGAATCGTAACAATTGATAACGGGTTAAGGAATTTGAAGTATGACTTAACAGTAGTTGGATACATAGTACTGGACTACATTTCTCACGGCCGCAAAGTGACAGG
>DASQZS010000266.1:0-3577 GCA_035638535.1 Candidatus Acidiferrum sp. | reverse complement strand
AAATATGATCGGAAACTGATTGACTTACTGAGGCAGGGACGTGAGATAGAATCAGATCATCTGTTGCGTATGCTCGGAATCAACCCGAAGGAAGCTGATCTGGTTAAGGCTGTTAGCAATCAACTGGAGAACTTGGAAGCGTACGGGTTAGTTGTGAAGACTCGGCGTGGGTGGAAGTGGACCGGAGAATGAGCCAGCAAACCCTAGTCGAGTTACCCCTACCTACCCAGATTGTGGAGTTGTTTGTGCAGGATTGTCGGGACAGGGAGATGACTGCTGATTCAATCCAGCATTACAGGTCAGTTGTGTTGCATTTCTTCGAATTCCTTGACAAACACGGAATCTCTCCTTACCGTGCCGATAAGCAGGTTTTCATCGAGTATTTACGGAATAGGAAATTGGAGGGTGTGGGGCAGAAGACTTTAGAGAACAACTTCACTGCATTAGCTTCATTCTATGAATTTCTAGTCTTTCAAGATTACGTGGAGAAGAACCCTGTGACTGGAGTTAGGAAACGTTACTTGCGACGTTACAAGAACGAGAATGATGTGGATGCTGAAGCACAGAGGAAGCTGATCAGCGTTGAAGAGATGAGTCTACTACTCAATTCAGTGTTGGATACGCGTGACAAAGCGATCCTCACTCTGTTGGCTAAAACCGGTGTGAGGCGTGGAGAATTGATAGCGATGGATGTAACCGACATCGACTGGGTTGAACAGTCAATTACGTTGAAGAAATTCAAGAAAAGGAGTGGTCGAACAGTATTCTTCGACGATGAAACGTCTAGGTTGCTTAAGCGATGGTTGAATCAGCGTCAGACGTTGAACGCGTCCACTCCAGCCCTATTTATCGGTGAACACAGTGAACGGCTCAGAAGACACGGCATCTCTCATGCAGTCGTCAAGTATGCTGAGAAAGTTGGTCTGCATGACCCAAAGTCTTCACGGTTAGAGGATCATTTCTCGCCGCATTGTTTTCGTCACTGGTTCACCACGCATCTACGACGCGCGGGGATGGATCGCGAATTCATCAAAGCATTGAGAGGCGATAGAAGAAGAGAAGCGATAGACATCTACGATCGAATCGATCGGCAGGAATTGCGAAGGGCCTACTTAGCATTCATACCACAGCTTGGACTGTAGAAGAAGCTGCAGTGGAAATTTTGTATGGTCAATATGAGGGTAGTGGTTGCCGCGTTTTGTAATGCTAAAGATAGTTTGATTTTTTTAAAGGTATAAAACGCCGAGGGAGCGGCCTCATATACGGGGGATCGGAGCCCTCTAATAGATACGAATGGCACCTTACGAGATTCTGGAACCGCTCTCGGACGTAACAGGGTTTATCCGTGAAATATCCACGGATGGATTGTTCATAGACGCTGTCCTAGTTTGTGATAAAAAAATTCGACTTAGTTTCCGTTCCAGTAGAGAACTCGAAAGTACCAAGCGAACGCTTCTAAAATACATCGGTGAGGCAGTTCAAATCTTCGTCGACGACAACGGGGTACCACATGTCGGCGGCCTAGCCAAGAAATCCGACTAAATGAGCGATTGCTAGGAGATATTTTTGATGACAGACTCAACAAAGACAGTAGATAATCCTACGATAAGCGAAATCGAACCTTCCAGGAGTGTTTTGCAAAACGACATTGTCGACAAACTGGGAATTTGCTCCCCAACCGCCGTTGGCGCCAAATCCATGGTGCTAAATGAGGCGAGTATTATTCCCGTTTGGCCGAAGCTTCCTTTCATTGATGCTCCAAAGAACACTAAGGTGCCGAATAGACGAGAAAACGCGGCACGTAAGGCAAACGAAGAATTGGAAATGCGCCGGCAATATGATCTTGGGTATGATGATCACAAAATCGCTGATCGGATTGGATTAAGTGAAAAGCAGGTATCAAGAGTTCTGCGCTGGCGCAAAAAATGTGGTCTGATCGCAAATACGAAAAAACGAGCGGCTTCAAAAAAACCAATCCGACCGTGGTGGACTGAGGAGGATCATAAGCGCGTTGAAGAACTCGTCAACAAAGGTTACACTGACTCCGAAGTGAGTAAAATAACTGGAATCCCGAAAGAGACAATTTGTCGGTGGCGCCTCAACGGATTCAAATTCAAATCCCGTAAAGAACAACCAAAAATAGTTAGGAAGATTGAGCCGGAACAAGTAATACTCCCAACCAGCAGAATAACTTTGGACAATTCGGAACCTACGCGATCCGTATCATATGGCGGGTCTCGCGGATGGTCTCCAAATCATCCGAAATTCAGTTTGCATGATGAAGCGGCATTCTTAGAGACGTATCTTTCTGGCGCCAGCAACATAGATTTGTCCGAATATCTACGGAAACATGGGGTTGAACTTTCGCCGAAACAATCGGGAATTTGGGCTCAAAAACTCGCCTCACGGATGTTGCCTCCTTTGGATGTTCACAGAAAACTGATCAAACTAAACTATGCGTTTCGTCCGTCGAAAATAATCGCGATCGATCTGTCTCAACCAAATTTCAACAATCTAGACAGCACCAGCCCACTCGATCCTTTCATTTTCATAGTCTGCGACGGTCTGCATCCTAGGGTAACTTACACTGAAGCCGAATTCGAAATGAAACCCGCTACTGACAAATTAGCGGAAGTAATCAAACCTTCGCTGGAGTTTTTCAGAGAAAACGGAGATGACATTTTCTTGGTCGTCGTTGATGGTGCACCTGAACTTGATTTGCTATTTCGCCAACAAATACTTCCAGTATTTCCTAACGCGAAGCTACAGCTTTGCCACTTTCACGCGAAAAGAAATCTTAGGAAACTGTTGCCCTTAGGAAGGGGCGAACTTCGCACTCATCGAGAATTTTTCTTGAGTGGTTTTGATTATGCACTAAAGCAAAAAAGTGTTGAAGAATTTACGGAATATCTAAGAAAAATGCGCGCGATTAATGATATCAGAAAGGACCAAGCCGTTTATGATAGTCTTGACTATCTTGAAAAAAACGCTCCGACGCTTCTCAGTTTTCGAGAAAGTGATGCTAAAACTCGCGCTACAAGCAAGGCAGAATCTATTTTTTCACTTCTCGATACAGACTGGTTTTCGCCGAAACACACTGTGAAGAGCTTCAGCAGCCTGGAATGTGGAGTCAAGGCGTTTCTATCCTATGAACTGCTGCAAACCTTCTCAAAAGGTGACCATCAGGGCATGAGACCAATCGATCTTTGTTACCGTCCGAGTCCGAAGGTTACGTGGCGGGACTTTTTCAGTCAATGAATTATCCGTACTCCTTCGCAAATTCAAGCATTACCCATCTATGTCAGTCGAATTTTATTGCGTTACGTGAAGCTGAAGATATTATATTACATTACACATAGGGACACAATGCTCCGTAACGTTACAACCTTATTCAATACGACTCTGATGTCACACGCCCCGCAAAGGGCCTGTAACTTCAGAGTAGAGTTCGACCAAGCTGTAACATTTCCGGGGTTTGACGCTGGGAACAGTGGTAATATTACGTAACAGAAATGGTGTTGGTTTGATCTTACGTCTTAGAAAGCGATAATCTGATCCTGGGATTATCGGCTCAACG
>DASQZS010000265.1:0-3680 GCA_035638535.1 Candidatus Acidiferrum sp. | reverse complement strand
CAGAGCCTTGCGGTTACTTACTAGGCATGAGGCTTCGATCGGTTTTTCTTCATACTTGTTTGTCAAACGTCTGATCAATCTCCCATCGTTCTCATTGAACGACGCGGTTCCAACCCACGGCCCGTATTCTGACATGTCATTATACGTCTTCACAACTAGAAAGGACTCGTTCTCTGAACCAAATATTACTCCATGACGATTTTCGGTTAGTAGCAGACGGAGCAGCTTCGATCTATCTGCGCCAAACGCTTTCCTGTCAATGGCGAGCATTCTTGATAGCAATGATGGCTTCCCAAAATCTCGGTCATGCTCAGACTGGTGTCTCTCAGACTGGGGCTTACGATGTAATCTGACGAATCGTACATCTCTAACGAAACCAAGTTTCTCATAAAATCGCACGTTCTTCCACATGCAGTAGAGCGCAATCCTGCTGATTCCCGAACCTCGAAGGTAAGCTACAGCATGTTCAACCAATTTTTGTCCGATATGTCTCCCTCTGGCCTCTTCTTTGACTACGACGTTACCTATCCAAGCAGTTTCCTTGCCATAACTTGTAGTCGTCACCATACCTACGCGCTTTGTTCCAAGACAAACGATGAAGCTGCCTGTTGGATCGAGACGATTTATTCTCTCGAAGTCGGTTCCGGTGATTCCCCATCCTTCTAAATTCGTTAATCTGATTGCGAAGGGGATATCTGCGCGATGCATTCTCCTTATTCGGAGAATTTGATTCATGCCTCGCATTTTTCCTGGTCGTGCGAAACTAAGGGAAGATCCGATTGATTAGACGGGGGAAGGGTATTGCGTCACGGATGTGCTCTAGCTTGCAGACCCATGCCAGTGTTCTCTCGACACCCATACCGAATCCTGAGTGAGGAACTGTACCATATCTTCTGAGGTCGACATACCAGTTGTAATCTTCTGTTTTTAGGCCTTCTTCCTTGATTCTGGCTAACAGCTGTTGTAAGTCATGTATCCTTTGGCCTCCACCAGTAATCTCTCCATATCCTTCCGGAGCCAGCAGATCTGCAGAGAGTGTGACTTCCGGGTTGCTTGGATCCGGCATGTGGTAGAAAGCTTTCACTCCTTTTGGATAGTGCGTAACGAAGAATGGGCGGTCGAAGTTTTCCGTGAGCACTTTTTCTTCTTTCCATCCCAGATCAGTGCCCCACTTGAAGTCAGGTTTGGACTTTTGAACTAGCTTGACCGCTTCACTATATGTTATTCGTGGAAAAGGAGGTGTAACGTTTTTGAGTTCATCTGGATTTCTGCCGACTAGCCTCAATTGCTCCGGCATTAATTCGCAAGTCCGTTGCACAGCACTAGAAACAAGTTCCTCCTCAAGCCGCATTAATCCGGCCAAATCTAACCAGGGTTCCTCAACCTCCAAATGCCAATACTCGGTCAAATGCCTCCGAGTACGTGATTTTTCGGCTCGAAATGATGGAGCGACCGTGAATATCTTGCCGACTCCAAAAATCATGGCTTCGGCGTAGAGTTGCCAACTCTGAGTCAGGTAGGCTTTTTGGTCAAAATATTTTACTTCGAATAAGGTTGACCCCCCTTCAACTGCGGCGTTAACCAGAATCGGCATTTGTACTTCCAAGTATTCGTGGTCCACTAGCCATTTCCTAAACTCCTCAACAAGTCGCGTGCGCAAGCGCAGTATTGACTGCATTTTCGGGTTGCGAATCCAAAGGTGCCTATTGTCGAGCAGGAAGTCTGGTCCATGATATTTCTTGGCTATTGGAAACCCGTCCTCGGCCTGGGAGAGTACGCTAACCCTCTCACCCGTAATTTCGTATCCGCCAGGGGCACGAAGGTCTTTGCGTACTAAGCCTGAAATTTCGACGGCGCTCTCAATGGGAATGTTGCGGAGACGTTCGAACTCCTGTGAGTCAACCTGGTCCTTCTTCAAAGTACATTGTATGATTCCTGTCCCATCACGAAGTTGCAGGAATAGGATTCCGCCTCCTGCGCGAATATTCTGAACCCAACCTCGAAGCTTAAGGTGTGTGCCATCAAACTTGCCGGCGAAAATGTTCGCAATAGTGTGCGTCGCATCTACCATAATTTCTCATCGTCTAATCGTGGGCTAATCTCAAATGCCTGATATACGTTCGAGAGTGAATTAGATGTGGCGTTAAAGCGTTCACCCATGGCTGCGGACCAGACGAACGTATATTTCTTATTTAAATTGATTCCGAGCTTTACTGCACTTCGTGTCATTAACTTTCTCCGGGATATCTGGGCAACTTCCCGTTGATTCATAAACCTCAAGCAGCACTAAGTGTGGCAGTGAAACTTATGACTGCATCCGACCAGCAGCTGACGAAGCGACTTGCCGACATGAAATCCTTCTTGGAAAAACGCGTTAAACTGCAAGAAGAAGAGCTCAATTCACTGCGGTCTTTTCTGGAGGTCATCGACTCCTTGCTAGCGGAACGAAGCTTCAGACAAGTCGAAATTCCTGCCGCAGCGATTTCCTCAAAAGCAGGCCCTGCACAACGGTCGGATAGCATACCCGTCATGACCGTCGATGGCGTACGTATCGCCTCAATGATTGTTGAGAAGGACTTCCTGCAAATCACACCTGAAGCTAACGTGAAGCTTGATTCTAATTCGCCTCCCTTACGATCCTTCTTGATTGGTAAAGTTCTCGAACCCATGCAAGCAAAAGACAGAGAGTCAGCGGGCGCTGGAAGTTTACCGCCTGAAAATATCCTGGCCTACGACCTCGAACAAGAAAATGGGCAACTGAAAGCGATTCATGTGCAGAATTACGGTGACGAGCGTAGGTTGCTCGAGTTAAAGAATGCTGTTCGTTGGACTTTTCGAAGGATGTATGAGAAAAGTATCAAACCGTGAAGCTAACGTTGTCTCGAAGCTATGATTGCTAACGTCTTGGCTTTACTCCCTTCAATATCTCGCTTCACTCTATCGACTTCTTCCTGCATTCGCAGTCGAAAGCCCTCATCTTTTATTCCAGACAAATTGATTGAGACATTCGAAAGCGCGCCCAATGTTGTGGAGTGAGCTAGAAATGTTGCTGTTTGTAAATCGGAAATGGCATTCATGTTTGATGACGAAGCAAGCTTCACTGCAAGATCGAGAACTTCAGTTATGGTTTGGGCAGTTTTCATGGGCACCTCAGCCGCATTCTTGAGTCGGGCTTGAATCTCGGCAGCTCTGCTTTGCCTCTCCTCTTCGCTTGTCTTCGGTAAGCGGTAGGCTTCAATTAGCTGCATGTAGCTTCTAGAGTCTTCATCCACGAGGTTAAGCAAACGACTTCGCAGAATCTCGCTCTTTGCTAGAATATCACGAAGGTCAGGCCACGCCTTCTCAAATTCAGTCTTCGTCAAAGTTAGACGTGAAACCATGGATATCAAGCTCGAAGCCAAACAGGCGGCGTAAGCGGAGACACTTCCGCCACCAGGTACCGGTTTGTCTGAAGCAACAGCATCGGCGAAGGATGCTAGATCGGAGTCAACCAACCGATGCGGTTCCGTTTCAAATAGCCTCTTTTCCAGAATTTGGTTTTTATCAAATCCGTGAAGTTTTAGGTAGAATTCGGCCGAGTCGGTCAACGCCTCCATGGGAACGAGTCCGACGATTTCGCTGTTCACCACATCGACGCCAAAATGCACTGCGAAATCATTGACTAAGTTGAATGCTTTGAA